>CAYFUB010000124.1:0-8795 GCA_964346195.1 uncultured Pirellulales bacterium | reverse complement strand
CACGTTGAAGACCTGGCTGCGCGGCGAGGGGGTCACGTTTACCAGCGAGACCGACACCGAGGTCATCGCGAATCTGATCGGCTATCTCTATCGTAACGGCAACCGGTCGGGCGCATGCGGCGGGCAGCACGAGTTCGAATGGGCGGTCCAGCAGGCGCTGCAGAAGCTCCATGGGACGTTCGGACTGGCGATCCTGTGCTGCGATTTCCCCGGCACGCTCATTGGCGCCAAGCGCGGCAGCCCGTTGATTCTGGGCGTGGGCGACGATGAGTACATCCTGGCTTCGGACGCGGCGGCTATCGTGGAACACACGACTCAGGCCATCTACCTGGCCGACAACGAAATGGTAACACTGGGTCAGGACGGCTTCCACACCAAGACGATTGACAACGTCGTCGTCACCAAAGACCTCAAGCGGATCGAGTTCTCGCTCGACCAGATCGAGCTGGGCGGCTTCGAGCACCACATGCTCAAGGAGATTTTCGAGCAGCCGGAATCGCTCAGCACCTGCATGGGCGGGCGGATTGACAAACAGTGCGGCAGGATCAAGCTGGGCGGCATCGCCGACCGCCTGCGCGAGCTGACGCAGGCCAAACACATCATCTTCACGGCCTGCGGCACGGCGTTTCACGCGGGTCTGGTGGGCGAATTCCTCCTGGAACACCTGGGGCGGATTCCCGTTGAGACGGAGTACGCGAGCGAATTTCGCTATCGCAATCCCATCATCGGCGAGGGCACGATTGTGATTGCCATCAGCCAGTCCGGCGAGACGGCCGACACGCTCGCGGCCGTCGAGCAGGCGAAGGAACGCGGGGCCACTGTCCTGGGAATCGTCAACGTCGTGGGCTCCACCATCGCTCGGGCCACCGATGCGGGGATATACCTCCATGTCGGGCCGGAGATTGGCGTCGCCAGCACCAAGGCCTTCACCGCCCAGGTGGCGGTTCTGAGCATGCTCGCCATCGAGCTGGGCCGGCGCCGGCATATCGGCAGCGACCAGGCCGCCAGGTACATTGACGAGCTTTTCCAAATCCCCGAGAAGATCAGCACCATTCTGGACCAGTCCCAGCACATTCGGGAGATCGCCGCGGCCAACATCGATAAGGAGAATTGGCTCTTCCTGGGCCGGGGATTCAACTATCCGGTGGCCCTGGAAGGGGCCCTGAAGCTGAAGGAAATCAGCTACATCCACGCCGAGGGCCTGCCCGCGGCCGAGATGAAGCACGGGCCCATCGCCTTGATCGCCGACGGCATGCCGGCGGTTTTCCTCGCGACGGCGGGACCTCAATATGATAAGATCATGGGCAATATCGAAGAGGTCAGGGCCCGGGGCGGCAGGATCATCGTGGTCGCCACCGAAGGGGACGACGAAATCGGGCGTCACGCGGACCATCTGATTACGATTCCGGAGGCGCCGGAGCTGTTCCAGCCGATGCTCACGGTCCTGCCGCTGCAACTGCTGGCTTATCACGCCGCGGTGTTGCGCGGCCACGACGTCGATAAGCCGCGGAACCTGGCCAAGAGCGTGACCGTCGAGTAATGCGCCCGTTATCATGAACTCTGCACCGCACTGCGATGGGGGCCTCCTATTCGTGGGCCGGATGCTTCACTTCGTTCAGCATGACAGAGGGTTCACAACGGCTTATCAGGAGTTTGGAGAAAAATGCGACGATACTGCCGCCATTCTTGCGTAGTCCGCCGGGTTCTCTCGACCAGTGCCTTCACGCTCATCGAGCTGCTCGTGGTCATCGCGATTATCTCGCTGCTGTTGTCGATCCTCGTGCCTTCGCTGCGAAAGGCGAAATCCATGGCACGCCGGGTCGCGTGTTCGAACAATCTCAGACAGGCCGGACTGGCCATGAGTATGTATACGGACGGTCACGACGGCATGTATCCGTGTGCCCAGGACCCAGTTTCCACACAGCCGCCGTACTGGCTCTGGATGGGACGCGGGTGGCGGCGGTGGGTCGAGCCGTACCTGAGCACGCGCGTCGATGTGAACACGCCCTCGGTGCTTCTGTGCCCGGCCGACCGGACGGACCCGGCCAAGTATGAATCGACCAGTTATGCTTATTCCATGGCGTTCTACCACAGCCCGGAACAGATCGACGCCATGAGCGTCCCGGCCGACACCTACAGCAATCCCCAGCCCTCCATTGCCCAGCGGGTCGCGGACGTCGCCAACCCCTCCGCCAAGATTCTCCTCGGCGAATGGATGAGCAATCACGTCCCCCTCGAGGATGACAAGGGCTGGTGGACGTGGCAGGGGACCCGCAATTTCCTCTTCGCCGACGGGCAGGTCACTCTTCTCCGTGCCGAGCAGATTCTCCCGGCCCGCGACAACCTGCCCGACGCCAACCTGACGATTCGCGGCATCAAAGGCCGCGACATCGCGCCATAGCCCGGCGTTGCGAACGGTTCTTCGGCATGTCATTCCCGCGCAGGCGGGAACCCAGAAGCGTGCCACGTTTCTGCGCATCCTGTTCGTACAGGAGACGTCATGTCAACAAGGCAGACTCACGGCAAACCTATGATACGGATTATGGAAGATCCTTGCGCGACACCGACTCTGTCATCCTGAGGCGAAGCCGAAGGATCTGGCCCTCGAACGAGACATTTCCGCTATTCGCAGCCCAGATCCTTCACTGCGCTGCGCTTCGTTCAGGATGACATATGGGGCGCAAGAATTGTGCATAATCCGTATGAAAAGGACGATCGCGGCAAGAGCCTGAGAACCTTCCCCGTGCACTCCCTGCGGCGGTTTCTCAATGAGTTCACTGGAATTGCCGGCACGATGCTCGTATAATCCCACGTGTCGTTGAAGATCAGGTCTGCGATCAGTCGTGGGATTGTGGATGGACGATAGTCGAAGATGGACGCATAGGGAGTGACGACTCATGTGTACGCATTGCACTCGACGACAGCTCATCGGAGCAGGTGCCATCGGAGGGATCGCGCTGGCGACGGGTCATTGGGCGGCGGCGAGCGGCGCGTCGAGCGCCCCGCCCGCGCGCGGCTCAAAGGTCCGGATCTGCGTGATTGTTGCCGGCGAGCCGGCGGGTCGAAGCTGGGGCCTTTCCGAAGCGGATCTCGCGCCGATCATGAAGCGTCTGGCTGAGGCGGAGAAGAACCTGGGCAACGTGGAGTTCGTCATCGGCCGGGCGAGCACCGCCGAGCAGACCGCCCGGTTGCTGGACAAGGCGGGTCCCGATGCCCCCGTGCTGGCCGTCAGCGCCGACATCTTCGGCCTGAGCAATTTCAATAGTGACAACGCCGTGATGCCTACCGTCTTCAAGCAGGGACGGCCGGCGGCGGTCTTCCACATGCCGATTATCAGTGGGCACGACTGGTGTCTGGTGAACCCATGGCGCGAGGAGGGACACCGAGTCACCCTGTTCAACAGCAGCGACTACGGGGAGCTGGAACGAGCCGCGTCGTTGCTCAGGGTCGTCCCGCTGTTGCGACGCAGCCGGGTACTGGCCTCTCCGCCATTTAAGGGCACGCCGGAAGCCTACACGCCCGAGAAAGTCAAAGAGCGGCTCGGCGCGGAAATGGTGGCCATCGCCGATGGGCGGTACGACGAAGTCATGGCCAACGTGGACGAGCGCGCCGCCGAGGCAAGGGCCAGGCAGTGGCTCGACGATGCCGAGGGTGTCGTCGAGCCCAACCACGAGGACGTCCTCAAGGCCGCGCGGGCCAGCCTGACCCTGGACCAGCTCATCGCCGAGAACGGTGCTGACGGCCTGTGCGTCGGAACGTGTATGGGCTGGCTGTCGCGAGGTTTTCCCTGCCTGGGCTTCTCGCGCCTGAACGACCAGGGCATCCCTGCGGCCTGCGACGGAGACATGGACTGCCTGCTGACCATGCTGATCATGCAGCATGCGCTCAACCGGGCCGGCTTTCTCGGCAATGCCGGCGGCGTGGACACGGCGAAGAACGCCTTTCATCTGTCCCACTGCTCGGCCCCGCTGAGAATGGAAGGTCCCACCGGTCCGAAGGCGCCTTATCTGCTCCGCCGGCACGCCGAGGTCCGTGGCGGCGCCGTCACCGAGGTCCATTATCGCATCGGGCAAAAAGTCACCTTCACCAAATTGGTCCATCTCGACACCCTGCTCATGTTCACCGGCACGATCATCGAGGTCCCGAGGGTCCCCAAGGGTGAAGAACGCGGCTGCCGGACGGAACTCGTGGCCCAGGTGGATGACGCCGAGAAGCTGCTGGCTAACTGGGGCGGCGGCGCGCTCGGCGCCGGCGCCAAGGACTACTACGCCTCTCTGCACCGCGTCGCCTACTACGGCGACCACACGCAGAGCATCCGCCACCTCGGCCACCTGATGGGCCTCAAGGTTGTGCAGGAAGGCTGACACCCGGCCCCAAACTGGGCACTACAGTCTCTCCAGGGCGTCTGTAAGTATTTGTCAATAGGCGACTAAGAGTTGCAGCCCAAGCACTTATGACGCCGACCAAAGCACAGCCGAAGCAGCAAAGTAACCATCTGCTGCCGTGTTTCATCGTGCGACGTCCGTTTTTTTGTTGAAATCCGCCTGTCTCAGCATAGCATGGCTATAGTGGGCTCCCGATTTGCGACTTCTCTGAGAGATCTTATGGGGTCCCATTGGGCCGGCATGACGCCGACAGGGACGGAGTCTGGGCCGATGTCGCCCTGGAGATCTAAGCGGCGAAGGCTTGTTATGCAGACTGTGTAACATCCTCAGTGAAATCGGCCGCTGGCGATAAAGGCTTGATATGCAAGGACGTTAGCGATATTGGCCTCTCTTCTACCAGGGATGTTATACGGCAGTCTCGCCGGCTGCGGCGTCTTATGCAGTCTGCATATTCAATGTTGGACATATGAGGATAGTAGAGATGTGTAATTGCAGACTATTTGTCATTATGCTGCTATCGTCGAGTTCTCTGCCTGTTGCCGGATGGGCGGAAGCCCGGGACCCTCTCAGCATCCACGCTGAACAGGCCTCTTCGACCGAGGCGATTGAGTACACTGTCCCTTTTGAGGTATTTAACGATGTTCCTCTTGTTGAATGCAGTCTAAACGGCAATAAAGCCGCGCCGTTCCTGGTCGACACAGGTGCCTCAACAAACATTTTAGACCATGAATATGCAAAAGCCATTGGAGTTTTCTCAACGTCGGAGGAGTACCTTTCATTGCAGGGACACCCAATGCGCGACGCTTCGGTAGGCGAACTGAAGATCGGAACCTTCGGATTAGATCACGTGCACACGAGAATAATGAATCTCCGATCTGTTCTTGGAGATGATTGTCCTGCAAAAGGAATTCTTGGCTATCCCGTGTTCAGGCGACTTGAACTCTGCATTGATTATCCCAAACGTACCATTTCCTTCAGAGAAGGAGCGTGGAGAAGGCTCGAACGGTCGTTTGATCCGGTATTCGCTTTTGTCATTGTGCCTGTGTTGGTCGAGGATCAAGGTCCATTCGATTTCATTCTGGACACAGGATCCAATAAGAGTTTAGTAGAATCCCATGTGCTCTCGGAGTTGAATCCTCCAAAAGAAACAGTGCCTGTAGTGAGGATTCAGATGGAAGGACCTGGAGAGGGCTTTGCATGGCCAAGAAGAGGAAAAGGCAGCCGCTCTGATGGGATAAGCAGTGCCAGAGATTTCGTAAGACGAGCATGCGGGGTAAGGATCGATGGAGTACTTGGCTGGCGCCATATGAAGGATTGCAGAGTAGTGGTGAATTATCCCACGTGTACATATCAGTTTGAAAGAACCGGATATCCAGCGAAATTGAAGCCTATAGTTGTCAATGTGACACCCGATCTTTCAAAAGGTGTCCACTTGACGGCAAAGGAAATCATGTTTGAATTTTCTGTCCCTATGCGCCAAGTGTCCAGTTTTCTTAGCACATTTCATTGTGAGGATCGCTGGCAAGATGACAAACATTTCGAGCTGATCAATCCGGAAGGACTTGAAGTGGATCAAGAGTACGAGATAATTCTGGGCCAAGGATTTTGTTCAAAGAAGGGTGTCCCGCTCGATTGGTCTCCCTATAGATTCAAGGTAGTGTCCAGTCAGTAAATATCCAACAAAGGCGTCGACCGGACTAACGCCGGTCACGCATGATGTTAGTCAGTCGACGCCTCCTTCCTCATCCCAAGCACCTCGGGTTCTTCAACATCTACGTCGCACACCGCCCCCATCCCCGTAACGCCTTCCTGCCCCCTTTATTTTTCCTCTCAGATTGCCAAAAGAGCGGATGTCAATGCGAGAGACGGGAACGGGCGGACCCCTTCGCGCTATGCCCAAGATAAAGGCCACGCCGAAATTGTCGGACTGCTGCGTCAGCACGGAGCGAAGGGTTCACAATGACCCGAAGGCGCCTCGTCGGCTCCGCCGGCGCGCCGACGTGGACGGCGCCAACAGGCTGGTGCGGATGGAGATTATTACCTATGATGTGCTGGGAAGAATGCCGAGTGAAAGGCCGCATGTGGATGGGAAGGCATGGGCGTAAATGCCGGAACAACCGGGCCGCCGGAACGCCAAAAACCGGACGCATCGCACATAGCGCCACACCAGCAGAAGGAGATCGCAAGTGTACGGTTCCGTACTCATCATTCTGATCCATCAAACCGTCTTTCAGGGAATGTTCTTCGCGAAGAACATTTCGCTCGGTCGCAGGCTAGGGATGCCGGTCAGAGGCAGGAATCGGGAGGCGAATGCGTCGATCGGATTCTCTGGCCTGTTCATCACCCTCTCGATTCTGCTTGGTCTGTTCGACAGGCCGTTTGGAACCGTTAACCTGGCAGCGCCAACCACCGCGCTGGGCGTCGCTCTTGCACTGCTCGTTGTGAATATCCTGGTCGGAGCGGCGTCGTTAATCGGGTTGAGGGATTCGTGGCGTGTCGGCGTCCCGGAAGATCAACAAACGGATCTGATTCAGGGAGGCATCTATCGTTTCTCCAGGAACCCCTACTTTCTTTCCTACCTGATTATGTTCGCTGCATACACGGTGCTCCTGCAGAGCATAATCCTTCTTGCCCTCTCGCTCATCGGATTCGCCCTGATCCATGCGATGGTCTTGAAGGAGGAAGAACACCTCACATCTTTGTATGGCCAGGAGTATCGCCAATACCAACAAAGGGTGCCCAGATATATGATCGTGTGACTTGCATAGCCAAACGATGCACTGTGGCAAGAGGGCAAGAAGGGGCAGATTCCAAGGGGCTGTTGTCCGAGTAGAATCCACCGGTACGACATTTCGGAATTTGTATGTCCGATCCGGGTGGAGATTGCTTGCCCCGCCTCATGGGACTGAAGGTTGTGCAGGAAGGCTGACGCGCGGCCCTAACTTGGGCACTGACAGTCTCTCCAGGGCGTTTGTGAGTATTTGTCACCAAACGACTAACATTGGCAGAAAACAGACACTTGCGATGCTGGCCGAAGCGCACGTGAAGCCGCAAAGCAGCCGTCTGTTGCAGTGTTTCATCGTGCGACAGCATTTTTCTCTTGAAATCCGCCTTTCTCAGTATAGCATGGCTAAAGTGGACTAGTGACTGATGGTTTCTCTGAGAGATCTTATGCGGTCCCGTTGGGGCTGCATGACGCCGACAGGGACGGAGTCTGGGTCGATGTCGCCCTGGAGATCTAACAGGGTGTGTGAGAATCCCGTTTCGAAGTAGCATGGGCATCCTGCCCATGAAGGGTCCCCAAAACGCGATCTGCGCGTTTTGGGAGCCCGCTCGCGGGGCCATCTGGGCCCTGCAGAACCGTCTTCCCACGGGCGAGAAGGACTGCCCAGGCGCCCGTGAGATTCATGGGCAAGATGCCGTGCTACTCTTCACACACCCTCTAAGCGCCCGGGGCGGTCTTGGGCGTTCACGCGTCCCGAAAGCTGGAAGACGGGTATGACATCAGAACCGTACAGGAGTTGCTCGGCCACAAAGACATTAGGACAACGATGATTTACACACACGTGTTGAGCCGGGGACCCGACGGGGTTCGCAGCCCGGCAGACTCGCTTTGAGCCGCGAACGACTTTGGGTGTTGTACGGAAACCAGATAAGACGCCAGGTAAGAAGGCGGATTAGCGTAAGTGTCTTTACGAAAGGCGCTTGCACGCTGACGAATAACGCGTGTTATGCGGACAGTGAGACGGCTACGGGTTCTTATACGGAAACCACGTAATCAGTAGTTAGACGCTGAAATGGCAGGGCTATCGCGAGAGGTCCCAAATGGCAAGTCTGAGCATGAAATGACCTGAGCAGCCTTCGAATGGTCAGGGAAGGAGACAGCATGCAAAAGACAAGTGGTGAAATTGTCTTGTGTATCGTGGTGCTATTGTTGGTGCCGCGTGTGATCGGGGACGCAACAGCTCAGGATAGAGAGATGGCTATTACGAAGGAAAAGCAGATGCTTAAGTTTGAAAAGAAGAAACTGAGCGACGATATGTTTGAAGCTGCGTCGGTATTCGACGTGAACAAGGACGGGCACCTTGATATTGTCTGCGGGTCATTCTGGTATGAAGGGCCGGACTTTGTTACATCTCTCAGGATCTGTGAGATTCCCACCCAGAAGGAGTTCGCGGAAAAATGGGACAATTTCCCTTACCCTCTGGAAACGATCACCGGCTATGATGATTTCTCCAATCTTCCACTGGACGTAAATGGCGATGGTTATACGGATATTATCGCGGGTGGGTGGTTCAACAGGAAGCTGCAATGGCGTGAGAATCCAAAAGGGAAGTCGACAGAATGGATAGTCCACGATATCGCAGAGTTCGACCGCGAGGATCTGGGAATCGAATCCACGCGAATGTG
>CAYFUB010000123.1:0-5286 GCA_964346195.1 uncultured Pirellulales bacterium | reverse complement strand
GTGTTGTGCTTCCGCTTGCGGATGGCATCGAGGCACAGGTTCCTGGCAATCCGGGCGATCCACGGCCCGAAGCGCCCTGACTGCCGAAGGCTCCCGATGTGCATAAAGCCTCTCAGCAGCGATTGTTGCGCCATATCCTCCGCGTCGTGGCGATTGCCAAGCATGCCGAGACAGATGGCAAAGACCCGTCCCGAATGCGCCCGGACCAGGTCGGCATAGGCCATCCTGTTGCCGTTCTGGCACGAGGCAATCAGGTTTTTCTCGGTATTCGCGTCCAACGGAAGCTCCTGACCGCGGTTTTCCCAATCAACGACGTACGAGACGCGGGAAACTGACAGCCTTCTCGACCAAATTGTGTGCCGGCACGTATATCTGTTTGTCATATCCGGCCGGCCAACGCAAGCGGTGTTCAGACGGTTGGAACGCGAATTTATCGTTTTTGGCTTCAGGAAGGCGATGCCGCCCGGTATGATGTGTCACAACCATGGTGAAGTACGTGGACAACGTGGGAACACTTTGCCGGGGCGGGATTGCAGCCCGCCCGTATCAGACCCGGCCGCGCCGAGTGGACGAAATCATGCCGGACGAACCTGACGAGATTGAGCCATATATCGAGGAGGATACGGGACTGTTGCACGATAACGACCTGGACCAGTATGGGCGGGTAGCCAACCCGCCCCTGCCCGACGTGGTGGGGATTCTGCCGATTCGAAATACCGTCGTCTACCCGGGCACGGTGGCGCCGCTGGCTATCGGGCGCGAACGCAGCAAGGCCCTGATGGCGGATGTCGAGCCCAATGAGACCATCATCGGCCTGCTCACCCAGCGCAACCCGGAAATCGACCGGCCCGGGTTCAAAGACCTGTACTCCATCGGCACCACGGTGTCGGTCCTGAAAGTCATCAAGATGCCGCAGGGGTCGATCAACATCGTCGTGCATGGACTGGCCCGGTTCCGGGTGGCGGAACGGATTGCCACCGCGCCGTACCTCAAGGCGAGAGTCCGGCTGCTCGACATTCAGCCGAGGATGACCAAGCAGCTCAAGGCCCTGATAGTCAGCGTCCGGCACGCGGCCAACCGCGTGATCGGCCTGAGTCCCAACGTGCCCGAAGAGGCCTCCGTCCTGCTCGAAAACATCGAAGATCCCTCTTCGCTGGCCGATTTTCTGGCGGCCAACCTGAGCATGGAGGTCTCCGACAAGCAGGCGCTGCTGGAGGAGCTTGATCCCGGGCGCCGGCTGGGAAGGCTCTCCGTCATCCTGGCGCACCAGCTCGAGGTCCTCGAACTGAGTCACAAGATTCAGGGCCGCGTGCGCGAGTCGATCGACAAGAGTCAGCGGGAGTACTTCCTGCAAGAGCAGCTCAAGGCGATCCAGACGGAGCTGGGCCAGCAGGACGCCCGGACGGAAGAGCTCAAGGAGCTGCGCGAGAGTATCGCCAAGGCCAAGATGCCCAAGTCCGTGGAGGAGGAGGCGATTCGGGAGCTGGATCGTCTGGGCAAGATCCCGGCAGCCTCGCCGGAGTACAGCGTGATCCGGACCTATCTCGACTGGGTCTGCGAGCTGCCGTGGTCCGTGCAGACCGAGGACCAGATCGACATCCGCAGTGCCGAGCGTATCTTGAACCGCGACCATTACGACCTGACCAAGATCAAGAAGCGGATTCTGGAGTTCTTAGCCGTGCGGAAGCTCAATCCGAAGGGCAAGAGCCCCATCCTGTGCTTCATCGGCCCGCCCGGCGTCGGCAAGACCTCGCTGGGCAGGTCCATCGCCCGCGCCATGGGACGCAAGTTCGTGCGGATTTCGCTCGGCGGCATCCGCGACGAGGCGGACATCCGCGGACATCGACGGACCTACATCGGCGCCCTGCCCGGCCGCGTCCTCCAGGAGCTGCGCAAATGCAGGAGTCGTAACCCGGTCTTCATGCTCGACGAGATGGACAAGATCGGCGCCGACTTCCGCGGCGACCCGGCCAGCGCGCTGCTCGAAGTGCTGGACCCGGAGCAGAACAACACCTTCACGGACCACTACCTGGACCAGCCGTTCGACCTTTCGGCGGTGATGTTCATCGGCACAGCCAACTACGCCGAGCCCATCCCGCCCGCGCTGCAGGACCGAATGGAAGTCATCGAGCTGCCCGGCTACACGACCCACGAGAAGCTCAAAATCGCCAAACGCTACCTCGTCCCGCGGCAGCTCAAGGAGCACGGGCTGCACAAAGCGCGACTGGTTATCAAAGATGAGACGCTGGCCACCCTGATCGCCAGCTACACACGCGAGGCCGGTGTGCGGAACCTCGAACGGAACATCGCCTCGGTGTGCCGGGCCGTCGCGACGGAGATTGCCAAGGGCCAGACGACAAGACGAACGATCGGCAGGAAAGACCTCGCCAAAATCCTCGGCCCGACGCAGTTCGAGTCCGAGCTCGCCCTGCGCACGGGAATCCCGGGCGTGGCGACGGCGCTCGCTTATACGCCCGTCGGCGGCGAATTGCTGTTCATCGAGTCGGCGGTCATGCCGGGCAAGGGCCAGTTGCAGCTCACCGGGCAGATTGGCGACGTGATGAAGGAGAGCGCGCAGGCGGCGTTTTCGATTGTCAAGTCGAGCGCCAAGCGACTCAAGATCGACGGGGAGCAATTCGGCAAATTCGACTATCACGTGCACGTCCCCGCGGGGGCGGTGCCGAAGGACGGCCCGAGTGCGGGCGTCGCCATGTTTACGTCGCTCGTGAGCCTGCTCTTGCAGAAACCGACCCGGCCGGACGTCGCCATGACCGGCGAGATCACGTTGCGCGGCCTCGTGCTGCCCATCGGCGGGCTCAAAGAGAAGCTGCTCGCCGCCAAGCAGGCCGGCATCAAAACGGTGATTCTGCCCACCCGCAATAGGAAGGACATCGCCGACATCCGCCCCGAGACAATCAAGGGCCTGGACCTGACCTTCGTGGAGAACACGGACGAAGTCCTCAAAATCGCCCTGGGCGCCGCTTGAGCTTCCCGCCCGGCCCCTGGTGCTCACGGCGTCAAGGAGACCGTAGCAGGGGCATCTTGCCCATGGGTCACAGGGCCATCCCGGCCCTGTCGATCCGCGCTTCTTCATGGGCGAGACGCCCATGATACTCACGGGCAAGATGCCCGTGCTACGACTGCCTCATGATCGCGTCCGCCACTTTGACCACATCGAGCATCTCGGCGACATCATGCACGCGAACGACCGAGACACCCGCCGCCACGCACAGCGCGACCGTCGCGGCGGTCCCGAAGACGCGGTCGGCGGGATTCCTCTTGCCGGTGAGCGTGCCGAGAAAACGCTTGCGGCTGGCGCCGACGAGGACGCGATACCCCGCAGCCACGAACCTGTCCAGATGCTTCAATAACAGCAGATTATGCTGCACGGTCTTCCCAAAACCAATGCCTGGGTCGATAAATACGCGTTCCTTCGGAATGCCGAAATCCCGTGCTCGCTCCGCGCGTGCGACCAGGAACTCCCGCACTTCCGTCACGACATCGTCGTAGTGAGGCTCGATCTGCATGGTCGCCGGCGTCCGCCGCATGTGCATGAGGACGACGGGAGCCTGTCGTTCGGCTGCCAATTCGCCCATCCGCTCGTCGGATAGCGCCGTAATATCGTTGAGGATCGAGGCGCCGGCATCGAGCGCAGCCCGCGCGACCTCGACATCGTGGGTATCGATACTGAGCGGAACGCTTACCTGCTCCGCGAGCGCCTTTATGACGGGCACGACCCGCCTCATCTGTTCGGCGGCCGGGACCGGCTGCGAGCCCGGGCGGGTCGATTCCCCGCCGATATCGATGATGGCGGCCCCCTGCGCGGCCATTTGCAGGCCGTGCTCGACCGCCCGGACGGAATCAAGGAATTGCCCGCCGTCACTGAACGAGTCCGGCGTCACGTTGAGGATCCCCATAATCAGGCAGCCGCAGGAGAAATCCAGACACCCGGTCGGCCATCGCAGCACGGTATCTGTGCCTGCTTCCATATCAGCGCCCTCCTTCGACTTTGAAGCCGAGGCCCCGGAGCTTTCGCGCCAACGATTCTCTCGGCTTGTCGACCACGACCGCCGTGTTGTGGAATTCCCGCCGGACCGGGTAATTCTTGCGCAAGGCATCGAAGAATCGGCCGCGTCCGTCGGGCGGCTGCTGTGCAATGCGTCGCAAATCGGCATCGTCCCGATTTATGCTGTAAACCTGCTCGACAGCACAGGCAACCAACTCCTCATCCGTTGACTCGCCGGCAACGATCTCCAGCCGGGGGACTTGCGGCTCAGGCAGGAAGTCATGGACGTCGTGTTTCGGCGGCAAATCGAAATGCTCGCAAAGTGAATGGTAGATCATGATCGTTCCGGCCACCTTGCCGTCGAAGGAATAACCGGCGATATGGGGCGTGCCGAGATCGACCATGCTCAGCAGTTCCGTATCGATCTCGGGCTCGTTCTCCCAGACGTCGAGCACCACCGCCTGCAGTCGTTCGGACTGAATCGCGTCCTTCAGGGCCTGAGTATCCACGACGGCACCGCGCGACGCGTTGAGGAAGACCGCCCCCCGCTTCAACGACGAGAAGAACCCGGCATCGGCGAGATGATACGTCTTATCGACGCCGACATGAGTCAGCGGTGTATGGATAGTCACAAAATCACAGTCATATAATGTTTCGAGCGGCACGTATATCGGGTCGCCGGTCTGGCGTTGCAGCGGCGGGTCGTTTCTCAGGACCCGCATCCCCAGCGCCTCACACTGGCGCGCGACCCGGCCGCCGACGTTGCCCACTCCGATGATGCCGATAGACTTGCCTTCGAGCCGGATACGATGTCGGCGGCCGACCTCCAGCAGCGCGGCGCTGATGTACTCAGCCGCGGAATTCGCATTCGACCCCGGGGCCGACGCAAACCCGATCCCCGCGCGTTCGAGATAGCCCACGTCAACGTGATCGAACCCGATGGTCGCCGTGCCCACGAACCGCACCCTGCTGCCGGCCAGCAGTTCGCGATTGACCGGCGTGATGCTCCGGACCAGCAGCGCATCGGCGTCTGCAATCACCCGAGGCGTGATGTCGCGACCACTCAGAACCTCCACGTCACCGACCGACGAGAGACACTCACGCACGAACGGGATATCGGCATCCGCCACGATCTTCATCCGGCCTCACAATTCAAAACCTGCGATCTGAGCCCCACACTTCGGGCACTTCGAATCCTTGACTTCGTTCGCCACGATCGCGTATCCCGTCCGCTCGATCAGCATCCGACCGCAGTTGTAACAGTGCGTGCTCTCTGACTT
>CAYFUB010000122.1:0-2091 GCA_964346195.1 uncultured Pirellulales bacterium | reverse complement strand
CACATTCCGCCCCCTGCGCCGTCAGTCGTGTTGTCCATGAAGGTGCACCTGATGACCGTCGGGCTGCCCGCCAGATTATTCATCCCGGCGCCATATCCGGTCGGCGGCGGTGAATGGCCCGGTCTGATCCTGATCACATAATAAGAGGGATAGCGACCGCCGCTGATGGTGAACCCGTCGAGGACGGCCGTCTCGTCGGTCCCGCTGCCGGAGACCACGGTCCTGCCGTGCAAGTGTGGCGGAGGGTAGCGACCCGGGCGTGAGTGATTGCCGGGATGTAGCCCAAGATCGCCGCTCAGAATGCTCTCGTACACCTCACTATCCCGCGCGTCGGGGTCGGGCTCCCCAGGTCCCGCGTAGCCGCCTTGCAGAGTGACACCATTGATCAGGTGAAAAGTCGCCGCCTGGTCGAGCGGTTTCCGCCCCGCGCCCTCGTCCGGCTTGTACGTGCCCTGCGCCACGCGGATTTCGACGGGTTTCTCCGCGTCGTTCGCATCGGCCAGGGCATCCTGCAGGAACTTGTAGGCGGTCTGCCAGGACGAGCCGTCGCCGGGGGCAACGGCATCATCGTCCACGTAGATGATGATGCCAAAAGCGGCCGGGGACAGAGTGAGAATAAGGGTGCAGAGGGCGACGGCAGTTCCGGTTGTTCTGTTCCTCTCCATATTTTGCCTCTCTCATGAACCGATGATGACGTTGTATGGCCGCCGGGCACGACGGAGACGGTGCGCCGGCAATAGGAACGCTGACCGGGTCGCGAAGGGGGGCGGTATGAAACGTGCCGAGAGATATATGATGACGGCTCAGAATATGAAAGACCCCTGGCCCGCCTTCGGCTCTCGTTTTTCTGTTTTGCCCTATTCTACCATTGTCCCCGGCGGCCCGGCAAGGACTTTCTGAGGAAAAGCTGTGTCCCGGACCTGAGCACACTCATGATTCACGGGTTGGCTGGACCCCTGCCTTCTTGGGGCGGCTTCGCTTCGCTCAGCCGCAACCAAAATCGACTCGCGCGCAGACGCTGAGGCGCGGAGAAAAGCACGATGGAGACTTATGTTGGACTTTGCGTCCCCGCTTCTCCGCGCGCAACATAATTCTTTTTGTTCCGAGGACTTGCGCCATCGTCGTGGAAAATGTTTGCTGAAAAAACAAGATGTCGCGCCTTTGCGGTGCAGGGGTGACAAACGGGCGTCGATCTCGGCAGTCACAGGAGCCGCGCAAGATGTCACCGTTTTCTCACTCAGCGGGCACCGGGGGTAACGGCAAGCTCCTGGGCGACTTCGGCGAACTTCTCCACGGCGAAGTCGAGGTCGGCGCGGGTGTGGACGGCGGAGACCTGGGTGCGGATGCGGGCCTGGCCCTGCGGGACCACCGGGTACGAAAAACCGATGACGTAGAGGCCCTTTTCGAGCAGGCGTCGAGCCATTTCCTGTGCCAGGGCGGCGTCGCCCAGCATGATCGGCGTGATGGGATGGTCGCCCGGCAGGACGGTCAGGCCGGTCGCGCCGATGCGCCGGCGGAAGTAGCGCGTGTTCTCGTGCAGCCGGTCCAGCAGTTCGGTCGAGCTTTCGAGCAGGTCCAGGGCTTTCAGCGAGCCGACGGCAATCGCGGGGGCCAGGGTGTTCGAGAACAGGTACGGCCGGCTGCGCTGGCGGAGCATCTCGACGATTTCCCGGCGGCCCGAGGTGAACCCGCCGCTGGCGCCGCCGAGGGCCTTGCCGAAGGTACCGGTGATGATGTCCACGCGTCCCATGACGCCGCGATACTCGGGCGTGCCGCGCCCGGTTCGGCCGATGACGCCGGTCGCGTGGCAGTCGTCGATCATGACCATTGCGTCGTATTGGTCCGCGAGGGCGCACATGTCGTCCAGCTTCGCGACGTAGCCGTCCATCGAGAACACACCGTCCGTGGCAACCAACCGAAACCGCGCCGACCGGGCGGACTTGAGCTTCTCTTCGAGGTCCGCCATGTCGCTGTTGTTGAAGCGCAGCCGCTGGGCCTTGCACAGGCGCACGCCGTCGATGATGCTGGCGTGGTTCAACTGGTCGCTGATGATCGCGTCCTCCGGCCCGAGCAGCGTCTCGAACAGGCCGC
>CAYFUB010000121.1:0-18064 GCA_964346195.1 uncultured Pirellulales bacterium | reverse complement strand
TCAGCCGCCGCAGCCCCTGGAGCGTGATTCGCGGCGCCATCCTGTCGGCCGGCATCGTCCTGCGGGAAAGGCCGGATCTGGTGATTACCACCGGGGCCGGTGTTGTCGTGCTTTTCTGTATCTTCGCCAAAATGCTCGGGGCCAAGCTTGTCTTTATTGAGAGTATGGCCAACGTTCGGAAACCGACATTGACCGCGAGACTCCTGTATCCTTTCAGCGACCTGTTTCTCGTGCAGTGGCCCGCGCTGCTGCGTTTCTTTCCCCGGGCGCGGTGTGCAGGGAGATTCTTTTGATATTCCTGACGGTTGGCACATGGCGCAACGGCTACGACCGGCTGGTCAAAGCCGTGGACGATCTGGCGGCCACCGGCATCGTTCGCGAACAGGTTATCGCGCAAGTCGGTCACGGAACGTACGCGCCCCGGCATATCCAGGTGATTGACTTCTGCTCGCAGGATGAGTTTCGCAGGCTGATTCTGGAGTCGAACATCGTGGTATCGCACGCGGGCATGGGAACAATCGCCGAGGCGATCAAAAACGGCAAAACCATCGTTGTCCTGCCCCGTCGGTGTGCATTGGGTGAGGCCGACAGCGATCACCAGTCTGATACGGCAGCTCAACTGGAGTTGGAGGGCAAGATCCTGGTCGCGCACGACGAGACCGAATTGCCCGCAAAGCTCGAACAAGCCAGAGACTTTGTGCCCGCGGCGTCTGGCACGGCGCCCGAGCTCCTCCGCACTGTCAAGGAGTTCGTGGACGGGCTGGCCGCGACCAAGGCCGATCGCGGGCAGAGGCAAACGTGGCTGGCCAGGCTGTGGCCATACAAGATCTTGCAGAGAGATGATGAGGGCATCAGAACCGATCTCCGTAATATTCTGGAACACTTTGCCCGCGCGGGCTGTCAGTTCGATCTCATTGTTTTCATCCCGAACGCCGGTTTGTACCTCCGCGAGATGTTCCAATCCATCTCGGACGGATCGACCCCGGTAGGCTTCGTCACGGTCCGTAGGGTGTCGACGGTCTCCAAAAACGGCAGGCTCAAGACATTTGTGTTCAACCGGAGAATTTTGTCCGATGTCCTGCGGCATGTGGAAGTGCTCCTCCGCCTGGTCAAGAGCAGGATCGGCTCCAGACAGCGCATGGTCGTCGAGTTCGATATCGATTTTGATCCGCAGGGCAAGCGCGTCCTGGTGATCGATGATTCGGTCGATACCGGCACGACCATGAACATGGTCGCTGAACTGTTGTCTTCGCGAGGGGCGAGTTCCATATCGACGGCGTGCATATCCAATCATCTGATGCCGAATGCCATCCGTGTGGACTATGCGGTTTACCGGTATCGATTGCTGAGGACCAGGAATTCACGGGACTACCATGCCGCTTAGCCCTCTGAACGTCTTTGATTTCGATGGCACCATCATCCGAGTGAACAGCTTCCGCGAGATTACGAAGCGGCTGGTCCGCGTATTGCTCAACAAAGGCAGACTGCCGGCCCTGTTGGAGCTGGGCGCCCTCTACGCGCTGAGAAGATGTCGGCTGATTTCCCACCTCTCGTTCAAGGAAAGGGTGGTGGCGATATTCGAGCGTAGTCTCACCGAACCGGAGAAGAAACGTGTCTGTCAGGCGGCCTTTGATGTTCACGTGAACCGAGCGGTTTACGACAGATTGCTGAGCCTGAGCAATTGTATCATATGCACTGCCTCACCGTTCGCATATGTATCGCGTATATCCCTGGCCAAGCAGGTCCCCGTCATCTGTGCGCTGGACCCTGGGGGCCGATGGCCGGACCGGGGCAACAATGGCCGTGGCAAAGCGGTCAACCTCCGAGCGTTCCTGGGGAGAGAGGATATCCATATCGACTGTTTTCATACCGACAACCCGGTGGATGATCGGGCGCTCGTGGATTTAGCGAAACATACGTATCTGGTTGACCGGGACCGCATGGAGCAACTCAAGTAGGATTTGTCGTCAGGAGCCAAAATTCCCGTTTTACAGAAGTCCGGCAATGATTTAGGATACTGGTGGCCAGAGTGTCGCGCTCTTACGCACAGAGGGAACGTGTGATTCACGGGCCATTTCTGACCATGCAAAAGCTGCAAGGGAACATGAGGTGAATTGCCTGGACCGGTCTGCGGGGTGGCGCACCCGATGCTATCCCAGCCAAGGCACTCGGGCAACTGAATCATGGTGAACACACAGAAGACTGTATCACGGGAGTTAGCACTCCAGACGACGGTACTGGTGGGCGGGCGTGACTTCGGACGTTGCTCGCTGGCAGCGCGTTTGCCTGCGGCGTTGTGGCCGGTCGGAGACAAACCGGTTCTCCGGCGGCTGTTGGATCATCTGGCAGACGAGGGAATTGCCGAGGCGACGGTCTGCTGCGATAAGGATATTGGCGCGTCGGTGGAGGCGGTCTGTGCCGACAGTCGGCTGAAGACGACGGTCGTGATCGGGGAGCTGACCGGCGGAACAGCAGGCTGTCTTCGAGATGCCGTCGCCTCCGAACCCGGAGATCTTCTCCTGGCCTTCTCCGGTAGCATGATGGTTCCGCCCCCGATAGCAGGTTTGATAGAGGCACACCGGACCAGTGGCGCTGAGCTGAGCGTCGTGTTCAATCCCGCCGAGGGACGCGGCTCTTCCTTGGGGCCTTCCGCCGAAGTCTATCTGTGCCAGCCGGGGGTATTGAGGTATGTCCCCAGCGGCGGTTACTCGGATATCAAGGAAGGGCTCATCCCCTCCATTCTGCGGGCCGGCGGCAAGGTTTGTCCGATAGTGCTGGATTGCGGAGTCGGCAACTTTCGTGACCGCCGCGGGTATCTTGGCGGTCTGGAGACTTTTTTTCGAAGCGGTGTATCGAGCGACAGGGGCTATACCGTCTGTGAATGCTCGGGAGATCGTCCCATATTCAAGGGCACGGACGTATCGGTGCATCCGACGGCCCGGATCTGCGGGCCTGTCGCGCTCGCGGATCATGCTCGAATCATGGAGGGTGCGGTGATCATGGGCCCGGCGGTTATCGGATGCCATGCGACATTGGGCCCGCACAGCGCCATGATCAGGAGTGCTCTCTGGGCCGGCGCGGAGGTGGGTGCCCACTGCGAGATTCGTGAATCCATCGTAGGCTGTGGCGTGACGATTCCTGATGAGACGGGCATCGTTGAGCAAGCTCTCTCAGCCGATTTACCAAGCGGGGGGTTGGGAAGGTGGCAAATGCAACGTGTGCAAGACGCGGGTCGTGAGGGTGAGTGTGTGCGACCCTATCCTGGCCGCTGGGCAGGGGGATTGAGGGCGTGGGCCCTCCGCTGTTCAAAGCGGCCGGAGTACCTGTTCGGGGGGGGGATTGTTCTTTTGGCATTTCTCTGGTCTTACTGGCCGACGTTCGCCGATCTGGTGCGCGTATGGTTGAAAAGCGATGAATACTCGTCCGGATTGCTGGTTCCGCCCCTGGCGGCCTACGTAGTCTGGTCTCGTCGCCGCGATATCCTGTCGGTGGGGCTTCGCCCGGCGGTGTTCTGGGGCATCACGATATTCCTTGCCGCCCAGACGATCAGGGGGGCAGGCCTGTACTTCATGTTTCAGTCCGCCGAGCGGCTTTCTCTGATCTTGTCGATAGCAGCTCTCATATTACTGCTGATGGGCTGGAAGTGCCTGCGAAAGCTCGCCACGACTCTGCTGTTTCTGAGTCTGATGCTTCCCTGGCCCAACCGGGTCCAGACGGCTGTCACCCTGCCTCTTCAGCGTTGGGCCACAACCTCCGCGGTCTTCTGCCTGGAACTGGTCGGATATGAGATTGTGCGGGATGGGAATATCATCCGCATCGGTGATGACAGCGTCGCCGTGGCTGAAGCGTGCAATGGCTTGAGGATGATCACGGCCTTCTTCGTGATCAGCGGTTTGGTTGTGCTCCTGGCCCGGCGGACCTGGTGGGAGAAACTGATCGTCCTGTCCTCGAGTCTGCCCATCGCGCTGCTGTGTAATACGCTGCGACTGGCGACAACAACCGTATCCTTTACCATGCTCGAGGGGGAAATCTGGGAACAGAGATTTCACGATTGGGGCGGCTATGCCATGATGCCCTTGGCGTTGGCTATGGTCGTTGGAGAATTCTGGTTGATAGCGCGGTTGACTACGTCTCCGACGAAGACGGAGCCGGCGATCATCTCCCGGCGACAGGCACAACATGTACCGGACTCTTGACGATGGGAGTATGGACCTATGAATAATCTGGAGAAGTACCTGGACCAGGTGATCGAGCAGAGACCCGTTGTCTCTGAATCACCACCCGAGCCGCAGGAGCAACCGATAACGAGCCCTCTCGAGAGCGTGCGGCGACGGTGGTACATTGTCCTTGTGACAACGGTTGCCGTCTGCGGGCTCGCGATACCTGCAATCTGGTTCCTGGTGGAACCCCGGTATGTTGTGCAGGGAGCGGTGCACGTGGCGCCCGTGGTCTCGAGCATCCTGACGAATGAGCCGGACCGAGGCGGGATCGCCAGCTATCGGGACTTTGTCAACACCCAGGCCGCCGTGCTTGTGAGCAATCCCGTCCTGCAGAGGATCGCGGATGACCTCGTCGGCCGGGACCTATCTTTGTTCACCGGCAAACCTCAGACCCGGGTGGAACGATTCATAGGGAAGGTCAGTCGGGCACGGAGAACCCGGGATCCCGTGGCCGTGCTGAAGGAGGCTATCTCCGACAAGATTATTACGGCCGCTCCCATCCCGTCCACGGAGTTGATCGCCGTGACCATGAGAAGCCATCGGTCCGACGAGGCCAGGCAAATTGTCGATTCCTTCATTCGTAATTATCAGGCTCTCCATGGTTCGCAGTCCAGCCAGGAGGAGAACAAGAACCTGCAGGTGCTCACGGGCGAACAGGCGACACTGGCGGGGAGAATCATGGCCCAGCGAAAGGAGATACGCGACCTCGCCGAGGAATACGGGACGACCGTGCTGGACAGCCGGCAGGATATGGAGATGAGTCGCGCGACCACCTTGTTGGCGGACCTGACGCGCCTGGAGGCCCAGAGAATCAGTCTCGAAGCCGAGATTGGCCTGCTCGAACAGACCGAAAAGTCCAGCATATCGCCGGACGAGGTGGTTGCCAAACGTCGTGAGTACGTCAACACGAACCCGATGGTGAGCCAGCTGTCGACGAGCGTGGTAGAGATGGAACGTGACTTGCTGGCGGCCCAGCAGGCCCTCGCACCCGGCAATCCCGTGCTCGCTCAGAAGCAGGCGGCGCTGGATGCGTTCAAGCAGACACTCGACGAGCAGCGCAAGGAGCTCGAAGCGGAATTTGACCAGGGGCTGGAAGAGAACCTGAAAGCCGCGGCCAAGGAACGGCTGATGGCCGCCCAGGCTCAGTTGTTGCATATCAAGGCGCACGAAGAGCGGCTGCGCCAGGTACTCAACGCGCAAGATACGACGACGCGGAAAATCGGACGGACCAACCTGGATATCCAGGACCTCCAGCTGAAACTGAAATTGGACGAAGAGCTGCACAGCCAGGTCTCCCGCCGCATCAAGTCGATCGAAGTGGAGCGACAGCGGGAGCCCCAAATCGCCGTGGCTTACATGGGCGAAGTGCGGGACGTGGAAGACAAGCGCTTCAAGTTCATGACGGTGGCCGTCTTCGGTGCCCTCGGCTGCGGGCTCCTCCTCGCGCTGCTGAGGGACAAAATGGACAAGACCTTGCAGACACCTGATGATGTCACTCGTCAGTCGGATCTTCCGATCATCGGGACAACGACCAGCTCGCGCACGATCAAACCGGCGCTGTTTGCCGAGCAGATCGCCAGCGACTACCAGATGATTCGGACGAATCTGGGGCTGCTGAACAACGGGGGGATGCCCAGGAAGCTGGTCGTCACCAGTGCCGGCATGCGGGAAGGCAAGACCACGTTCGCCGTCAATCTGGCCACGAGTCTGGCCAAATCAGGCAAGAAGATGATGCTGATCGACGGCGACCTGCGCAAACCGGACGTCGCTTTCATGCTCAACATTGCCAACGGCTCGGGAGGCGTCCAGGACGTTTTACTGGGGGAGGATCCCAGGGGATTCATCTCGGTGTTGCCCTCCAGCGGCCTGCACGTCCTGCCGGCCGTTCCGCATCATCTGGGCGATGCGTATGAATTGCTGACCTCGGCCGTGGCCGCCGAGCAGATGGAGAGACTCGCTCGGGAGTACGACCACATCATTATCGACAGTCCCCCCGCACTGGCTTTCCCGGACGCACTAGTCTGGGCCAAGCTCGGCGACGCGGTCATCCTGGTTGGGTTTGCGGGTCAGACGACGGGACCGGAGCTCAAGGAGGTCAAAGAACGGTTCACTCACGTAAAGGCGCGGGTCATTGGTGCGGTCCTCAGTAACGTGCCTCTGGCTCAGAGCTTGTATCGTCATGGCTACACATATCGGGCGCGCGGCTCCCAATCGGCCCGCCAGGCGCGCAAGCCCAAGAGGCTGCTGCTGCCGTCTCTAGGCGAAGTCGATGGCGGCGGTTCCACGAAGGTTTGAGTTATCACGGCGTGACAAACCTGGGCATCGGACTGCTATGCGGCTGATTGTCATTCGAGAATCGAGAAATGGTAGTGCCGACACAGGGACAAACCTGCTTCGATATGCCCTGTCGGCAGCGCCGCTGGCAGACCTTATGGTGGACGGCCTGCGCCGTTTGTGGTGTTGCCGGACGCGGCACGGTCCGGTGAAATGGGTCGGCCGGCCGGGGCCTCGGAATTCTGTTTGGGCCCTTCCTCAGAGCTGGCGGGGAGAGCTTGCGACAAATCCCGGGCGAGTGATATTCTACACGGGCGCGCGGGGCATCGACCTCCAGAATCTCGGCGACCCCGGCGCCCATTCGTGGATGGTCATCTCCAACGGGCGATTCGCGTCCCATGTGAATTGTCGGTTGCTGGGACAAATGCTTGCCGATGCCCGTTCCGATGTGGTGATTGTCATGGCGGCCTCGGACCTGCTCGCCTGCCGTGAACGGGTCCGATTGACACACCATCACGAGCTGGTCGGCTATCGGCGATTATACGTTGATTCGGCGGTGCCGTCGCTGGTGCCGGCCGACTGGCCCGATCACCTTTTCGTGCGGCGGCAGGCCGTGGGAATCCTCTTCGATGGTGGCTTGCCTCCAAGCTTCGACGCGCTCATCGAAAGATGCAGAACGCACGGGCTGAACGTGCAGAGCGTTGCCATCGCCGGTTCGTCCCTCGACCTGGAATCCGAGAGTGGCATTCTCGCTCTGTGCACAGCGCTGTTCAGTCATTCGCCCGGCCTGGGCACGGGCACCCGGCGCAGGCACAATCGGCGCGCGCTGACTCGACGGGGTGATGAAGAAATATCCCCTGCATCGCATTTCCTTGGGCCGGTCCTGCTCGGCAAGCGGGTCGTCGTCGAAGCCGGCGTCGTGGTTGTGGGGCCGAGTATCCTCTGTGACAACAGCCTTATTCGGCAGGGCGCTATAGTTGATTCGGCTATCGTTGGGACAAATACATCCGTGGGTCCCAACCATGTCATCAGGAACTGCCTGGTGGCGGAACCACTATCCGCGCGCCCAAGGGGACGTGCAGGCGACGGGCGCACGGCCGGTTTGCAGAAAGAACCTCTCTGCCCCTGTCGGGACAATGTCTTTCGGGTATGGCGGGCGTTTTCCTATGCCGGATGCTTCAAACGGATCGCAGATGTCGTTGCTGCTCTGGTGGCTTTGATGCTTTTCGCCCCCGTGATCCCATTCATAGCATTGGCCGTGAAGCTCAGCTCCCCCGGGCCCTTGTTCTTCCGAGACAAACGCCAGGGCCTTCACGGCAGGCCGTTCAACTGCATCAAGTTCAGGACCATGCGGGCAGGATCTGACAAGATACAGGAAAAGTTGCGGTTTGTCAGCGAGGTGGATGGTCCTCAGTTCAAAATGGCCGACGACCCGCGCATCACGACCGTTGGTCGGTTTCTGCGCGAGACCTATCTCGACGAGATACCCCAATTTTTCAACGTCCTGCGCGGACAGATGAGCGTGGTCGGGCCCCGGCCGTCGCCGGAATCAGAGAATACCCTGTGTCCCTCGTGGCGCGACGCACGACTTTCCGTGCGCCCCGGGATCACCGGCCTGTGGCAGGTTTGCCGGACACGGCAGCCGCAAAAGGACTTCCAGGAATGGATCCACTACGACGTGCGGTATGTTCGAGAGCTTTCCCTACCTCTGGATCTGTGGATATGCTGGCGGACATTCGGAAGGATGTTATCGAGCTTTACGGAGCAGTTTTAGCGCTCGGGACGGGTTCTCCCCTGCGGACAAATCGGCTTGTCTCACCTCCGTGGTGATGAATGGGTCGGGATTGTCCGGTAAGGAGACGCCATCCCTCAATCGGTGTTGATGGGGAGCGGCTTTCTCGGGAATCGTCGCCTCATGCGCTGTGCCCGGCACAGACCTGCAAGGCTTTGGCATCACTTCTTCCGAGACGGCCCCTTCGGAAAGGACAATAGATGGCAACGAGATATTTCAATTGGAGGCTGGCCCTCATTCTGGTCATTGGAGCCGTGGTGTTGGTTGGGACCGCATATGCGCTGCATCGCTGGCAGAAGACCACGCGGGCCGATCAGGCCCTGCCGCTCGGTGAGAGCGCCTACGCGCAGCAGGATTGGGAGGAGGCGGCGACACAATTCGGACGCTATCTGGCCGTCAACACCGACAACGTGGATGTCCTGCTCAAGTACGCAGAGGCCCAGATGAACAGACGGCCTGTGACTTCGCCTCACCTCCAGCAGGCGGTGGCGGCATACCGGTCCGTGCTCCGGCTCGAGCGGGCTCATACCGAGGCGGCCCGGCGTCTGACGGAAGTGTACCTGGTGATGGGCTCGCCGGGGGAGGCGGAGTTGATCGCGGGACGCTATCTGGCGGAGCGCGACGATCCCGTCGTTCGGCGCATGCTTGCCGTTGCTCTCATGCAACAGCGGAAGTTCGCTGACTCTGCGAGAGAATTGAATAGCATCATCACGACTGACCCGAGCCAGGTCCTCGCCTACGAGTTGATGGGACAATTGGCTGAACAGCTTCCTCAGGACGTGAACAAGCCAGCGACTTTCTGGCTCGATGAGGCGGTCGCCAGGAATCCTGAATCGGCCTTGGCCTATATCGTGCGCGCCGGTTTTCACCTGCGCCGGAACGGGCGGACGCAAGCCCTTGCCGACCTGGAACAGGCGCAGAACCATGATCTGACGGACTCGGAAGTCCGGCTGCGCCTTATCAAGGAACTCATGAATGCCAACGTCTTGGACAAGGCCAAGGCGCACCTCGTGGCTTTGCGGGAGAAAAGCCCGTCCGAGCAAATGCTTTGGAGGAGTTGGGCGGAACTCGCGTTGCGCCTGGATTCCGAGGAGGAAATGTACACGGTGGCTGAAGCAGGACTGAAGGAACTCGTGGCTCAGCCGTGGGATTTCATGCCGGTTGCCACCGAGTTGTTTATCCGGGCCGGTCGTTTCGACAAGGCCAATGACTGTATCTCCCGCATGCGGCAAAAGGACATCCTTCCTCCGACAGTTGCTTTCCTGGAAGGGTTACTGGCGGAAAGACAGGGGGAGCCCCGGGATGCCATTGCCCACTGGCAACGGGCCATTTCTCTCGGCTACCGGTCGCCCGGAGTGCATCTGATGCTGGCTTCCGTATTTACTCGTCTGGGCGACACGCATTCGGCGGTCGTCCAACTTAAGACCCTGGTCTCGGAATATCCGAAGCATCTCGACGGTCATCTGGCCTTGGCCAGGCTGCTCGTTCAAATGAGGAACTGGCCCGAGGCCGTGGAAGCGGCGCGCAAGGTCCAGCAAATCTCCCGGGATCACGTGGAGGCGATCTTGCTGGAGCTTCAGGCCAGAATGCAAATGCTGGTCGCTGCCGGCGGGTCCGCGGTCGAAGAGGAAAGGGCCTGGCAGAACATCGAAGATCGATTGGCTCAAATCGAGAAGACCGGCGACAGTGCCCTTCAAGTCGGACTCCTGCAGGCCCAGGTTGCCATGATACGAGGCCAGTTCTCTGAAGCGGAATCTCTGCTGGCCAAGCTCAAGGACAAGTATCCCGCCGAGGTGAGCCTGATGTTGCTCGAAGCGGAGTGGTATGGCTCTCAGGGGAAGGAGCAGGAAGCGATCTCCCGGTTCCAGGTCGCCATCGAGAAGTTCCCTCAGGCCTTCGAACCGGTCCGAAGTCTGGCGGTTCTGCTTGACCGCCTGAACAGGCAGCAGGAATGCGAGTCCTTGATCGAGGATGCCATCGCCAGAGCAGAGTTGCCGCAGACCCGCAAGAGCCTTGGCCTGCTGCTGTCCGAATTCTATCGGCGATGGGACCAGCAGGACAAGCTGCATCAATGGCTCACGGAGCTGACGAGGCAGTTTCCTGACGATATTCAGTCCAAAAGGAAACTCCTGCTGTGCCGTCAGGTCGCACAGGACATGAAACGAGCACAGGAGATCGTTGAACAAATCAAGGCACTGGAAGGTGACACAGGCTGGCAATGGCGCTATGAGCAGGCCAGGATTTGGACCGCTGCCGAGGACTTCAAGGAACAGCAGCAGGACAAAACGAAGCCGGGCCATTATGCCCAGACGATCGAGCTTCTGCAGGAGAACCTCTTGGCGAATCCCGACGACCAGGCGAGTCGCCTGCTCCTGGCGGCCGCCTACGAAAAAGCCGGTGAGACGCAATTGGCTGTGGCCAGGTATCGTGAGGCTCTGGTGCGATCACCCGATAATGTGCAGGTCCTGGTGCGAGTGGTAGCCGCTCTGTACCGGGCGGAGTACTTTACCGAGGCGCAGGAGGCTCTGGACCGGGCCGCCCAGCTCGGCCTGTATCACCCTGATCTGCAAAAGCTGCAGTTGCGCGGTCACCTCCAGCGCGGCGAATTGGCGGTGGCTTCGGATATTCTCCAGGAGTTCGTCGCCCAGGATCCGAATGACACGTCGGTGAGCTTGTCGCTCGCGCTGGTCCTCATGCGACAGAACAAGTTCGCGGAAGCCAAGGTACTCCTCGACGAGCTCAGGGCCAAGATGCCGAATTCTGCCTCGGTTATGGCCGCACAAATCCAACTCCAGATTCAGCAGGGCAACGGCGCGGAGGCGATACGGCTTTGCGATGAAGCGGTAAAGAACCTCAACAACGCATTCGCCTACGTCCTCCGCGCGCAAACGCATGTTGCGCTGAAACAAAACGCCGAGGCCCTCGAGGATTTCAACCAGGCCCTGGCTCTCGAGCCGAAGAAAGCCGACATCTGGGCGGCTCGGAGCGAGTTCTACCGGTCGGTGGGCCGCGTGAGTGACGCGATTGCCGACATCAGGCAAGCCCTGGCGCTGTCGCCCGACAACGTGGCGGTGCAGACGCGCACCATCTTACTACTTCTCGCCTCAGGGGAGCCATCGCTGGTCCGTGAAGCCGAGGCCCTCATCGACAAGGCGCTCCGTGCCGACTCGACGGATGCTCAACTGCGACTGTTCAAGGCGCGGACCTTGCTGCTCAAGGGAACCAATCCAGCGGCGGAGCAGGCCCGGGGCATCCTGCGCGGGGTCACGGATGAACGCCCGCGGTACGCGGACGCGTGGGAATGGATGGTGAGGCTGGAGTTGCAGCAGGGCGAGCCCGGCCGGGCGGTGGACACGGCCTTGCGGGGCCTGGCGCACAATCCCGATGACCGACAGTTGTTGCTGCTGAAAGCTCTTGCGGAGAAGGAGCGGTCGCCGGCGCTGGCGGCCCTGACGCTCAAGGGACTGGCGGATCAGTACCCGCGGGATGTAGAGGTCCTCATCGAGTTGGCCGATGCCTACGTGAGAACAGACCGGGCGGAGCAGGCCTTGGAGTTGCTGCGCGAGCGGCTCGCCAATTTTCAGGGATCTGCCCGGCGGCGCTGCGAGATGATCCTGGCGGTGGTCTTGTACAAGAGTGAACAGAGAGACGACGCGAAGCTCCTCTTCAACACGCTCATACAGGCGGAGCCCAACGATCCGGCTCCCGTGGTTACACTGGCACAACTGCTGGGACGGGAGAGGCGGTGGAGCGAGTTGAACCAACTGATAAGCCGGTGGCGCAACACCCATCCCGACGACACCGACACGATGACGGCTATTGCCAGCGCATTGGCGGGCACCGGTGACAAAGATGCTATCCAGATGGCCGAGGACCTTCTGCGCATGACCCTGGAGCGTGACCCGAGGTCGATATCGAGCCTCATGCTTCTTGGCATGCTGATGCAGGCAGCGGGACGCGATCAGGAATCTGTGGCACTGAACCGCAAAGTCCTTGAGCTCGATCCCAACAACGTCATTGCTATGAACAATCTTGCCTGGGTCCTTTGCGAGGAGCATGGCCAGCATGAGGAAGCCCTGAAGCTTGCCGAAAAGGCCTTGGCGATGGCGCCGGACTACAAGGACGTCATCGATACTCGCGGTGTCATCTACAGCCGACTGGGGAACTTCGAGAAGGCCGTGGCCGATTTCGTCAGGTGTATCGAATTATACTCGGCCAATGCGGCACCGTCCACTATTCCGCGGTTGCACCTGGCCCAGGCGTATGCCCGGATGGGCCGCAAGACCCAGGCCATTGAGCTGCTCAAGGAGACGCTGGCCATGCAGGAACGCATCGGCGGCCTTCCTCCCCAGGACCTGGAGGATGCCAGGCGTCTTCTCGACCAGTTACAGAAGGGTAGTTGACTATGTTCCAGCCACCCCGCAACAGAGAGGACCATCCTGCGGGGACAGGAAGTTCCGCCTCCTACGGATGGCTGATGCTCGTCGATGACGAGCAATGGTCTTGCCTGCGAAAGCGTTAGGATCTGACCCCACGTGGGCAACAGGTCGCCGAGTTCGTCTGTCAAGGTTCAGGACCGGCCGCGTCACCGGTTGCCTGAGAATCCGGCCTGGGACAGTCAAGACCCCTGTCCGGAATATCTATCGCAAGGTACGGGTCAAGAACAAAATCAAGGTGCCGCTTCACTTCGTCGCTGAACCCGGGGAGTCTTCCAGCGGTCCCGAATCCGCCCGATCTGCGCCCGCGGCGGATTGAGCAGGACCGGGAACGGTAACGGGGCGTGTGCCCGGCTGTCTGCCTGTCTGCAGGCATGGAGGCCACCCCGCCGGCGACTTTCACTCGACTCGATTGCCGCCGTGGGCGGTTTATGACTGGGTCAGGACCTATCTCCAGAGCCATGATCCGGACAGTCTGCGGGATGTCCCGCGACCCGGACGCCCCCGGGCGGCGGCGATTACGAACGAACGCATTGCCCGGGAGATCCGTCGGGACCCCATGCGTCTGGGCTATAACAGCACCGGCCGGCCGGTGGCGCTGCTGGCCGACCACCTGCGTCACAAGTACGGCAGTGCCATTACGGTCCGCACGCTCCGTCGGCGGATGCACGATCTGGGGCTGCGCTGGAAGTGTCCACGCTACGCCTATGCCGCCCAGGACCCGCACCGGGCACAGAAAAAGGGGGGCTCATTCGCTAGGTAAAGCGGATGCCGGCCGAGGCGGTGTTGCTGTTTACGGATGCGACGCTCCTGCGGTGGTTCCCGCCGCTGCGATCCACGTGGGCGTTCCGTGGCGAGCAGGCCCCAGTCGAGATCACCGGGCGCAACGCCAAGCGGGTGCTGTTTGCGGCCCTCAATCCGCGGACCGGACACCGACTGGTCCTGCGTCGGTCCCGCCAACGGCAGGACGACTTCCAGGCCTTCCTGCGGCATCTGCGGCGACACTGCCGCGGTCGGCCTCTGTGGTTGCTGTTGGACAAGGCCTCCTGCCATCAGGCCGGCGGCAGTCAACGACTGGCGGCCCGCCTGGGAGTGACCCTGCTGTGGTTGCCCACCCAGTGTCCGGAGCTGAACCCGCAGGACCATCTCTGGAAGGAGTTGAAACGCCGGATTGTCGCCAACCGCCAGTTCCACACCATCGATAACGAGGCCGGGAAAGCCGAACGCTGGTTTCTGTGCTTGACCCTGAGCACAGCCGAAGGGATGACACGCGGGGCGCGAGAATTATTCATAATCCGTATGACTGAGTGGTCCCGGGCGGCGTGACCGTCGGATATCCCCGACGATATTCGACACGAATGGGGATGCTCAGCCGAGAGAGGGCCTCCGCCAATCGCCGATACCATCCCACCAGTTGGAGATGTGATCGACGACCTTCTCGTGTCCTTTCTCCTTGCGGATGGCCATGGACATGTCATGAAGCTGACGCATGCAGTTCAGACCGCCGAGACGCCATGCCTTGACGCCGATATCCACGGCTTCCTGTTCGGCACGCGGGAAATCCGGCGCGTCGCACACGAGCAGGGCCGCCAGCCGTTCCGCCTGGGGGCGTAGCTCCTGCTGCCACTGCTGCCGTTCCCGCTCATCGCGTGCGAGCGCCTCCGTCAGCAGGCGTTCCCGTTTCTCTTGGCGCGCGCGTCGCTGGGCTTCGGCCTGGGCAAACCGCTCGGCACGGTGCCTGCGGCTGGCCGGCAGAAACATCTCGGTCAACCCTACAATTGGGTCGACGATCACCCAGACCGCGAACGTCGTCCCCAGGGTCCCCAATGCGATGCCCAGCAGGAATTTCGTAGGGTTGCCGACGCCTACCATGCCCAGGGTTCCGGCGAGCCCTCCGAGTAGCGGGGCCGCCACATAGAGACCCATATAGCCGCTCGTGGTTGTCAGCGGGTGCTCGATTTCGACCTGCTGCGCCTCCCTGACTCCCCGAGAGAGAGCGAACAGATACAGGCTGATCAACAACAGAATCACCAGGGCGGAATGGCCGGACAGAGAGAAAATCAGCCACCACTGAAAACCGACTTGACGCAGCGCCAGCGCGAGGATGTAGCTGACACACACCGTAAACCATGTGGTGCTCACCAAGTGCATCAGTCTCAGGGCTCGCCGGGCGCTCATTGCACTGTCCCCGCTTGCTCGATATCACGTCAGGCATATTATCGATAGCCGCCGACTGGATAATAGCCCCGTTCTGTCTCAATCGGCGGATTCTGGACCAGGTACCAGCCGTAGAAGGCCCGGGCGACCGGCGTGATCAACTCTTCGAGAACCATTCCCACGGCCGCCAGGACCGTCGGTGGCACGTACACGATATCGCCCTCCTCCAGCAGAACATCCTTGGTCAGATCGCCTTGCGAGATCATTTTCTCATAGTTCACTTCGAAAATCCTCGGCTCGACGTCCTCCTGGGCCGCCGGTCGGATCACTTGCACCCGCTGTTCCCAGGCCAACGGATTCGGCCCGGCCGTAGCCAGGGCCGTCATCAAGCTGTCGCGCCCGGTATAAACTCGCGGACCCGGCCGAAGAACCTGACCGAGTACGTAGTAGACTTTGCTGGCATAGACAGCGATGCGCACATCCACGGAGTGGTCCCCCGGCAGCGCGTACAGTTTCTCGACGCGCTCTTCGAGGATGTCGGCGATCTGGCCCAGCGTTCTCCCGGCGACCTCGATCTCACCCAGGGCCTCGAAGCTGACCTTTCCATCAGGCCGGATACGCTGTCGCTGCATATGTACCTCAGGTGCCTGGGAGCAATGGATCTCGATCTCATCCGGCGGCTGGACCACGTAATTCTCAGCGGTGACGTTCACCTCGTACGGCTTGACGAAAGCCTCTATGTCTTCGGGCCTGGAAGAAAAGCACCCCGCGCTGAGGGTGACCAAGGCTAATACCACCGCCACGCCCAGTTTTTTCGACCTGTCCACCATGGTTCTCCTTTATCCTATGAACTTATAGGACGGTTCGGCGACGCACACTCCCCGCGGTTGACTACCAGTGCGACGGCGCGATACCTTAATAATGTACATCGTATGGCACGTCAAGCATCTTAAGGAAAAAGGGCCTTATCGGAGCCGACGCGGGGGGAGAAATCAGCGAAAACGCTTGACGCCGTGTACCGGTGCTCTTTACAGTGAAGGGGTCGGTTACTTATTTAATGGAGGCAGGATATGGAGAGTCTCCGTTTTGCCCGACAGTTCCTTCGGCATCCGAAGCAACTCGGGACGTGCTTTCAAAGCGGCAAGGTGCTGGCCAGGAAGATGGCCGAAGTGGTCAAGGGATGTCGGCAGGTGGTGGAATTCGGCGCCGGAACCGGGCCGGTCACAAGGGAAATCCTCAGGCATTTGCCCGAAAACGGGCGCCTGACTTCCTTTGAAATCAACCCCGACCTGTGTCGGTGTCTGAAGCGGATTGGCGATTCGAGGCTGCAGGTCGTCAACGACGATGCAGCCCGTTGCGAACAGTACGTGGAACGTCCGGATTGTGTGGTGTCCGGGCTGCCGTTGACGCTGTTCAGTAGGGAGGCGAAGCAAGAGATCCTTGCCATCGCCAGCCGAGCCGGCCGGTACATCCAACTGCAGTACACGCCCGTGCTCATGAAAGAGATCAGACGGTATTTTCCGGACGTGCAGTTGAAATTCGTGCCGCAGAATTTTCCGCCCGCGTTCATATACGTTTGCCGATGCCCGAGCGGCGGGGACACGTGCTAATCGACCGGGGCAGCGTGTTACATCGGGCTTGCTGCAATGGGGACGGATTTGACGAACGTTGACCCTGTATTGGGCCCATCGCACGGGTGGTCCGCGCGTGGAACAACCATCAAGAGTCATCAGTATTCTTGTTACAGGGTCTGCGTGGCAGAGGCTGCGATAGTCGTGCGGAGATTCTGGTGCGACGCGCGTGGGCGGGGCATTGCGACGATCGGGTGCGACTGTTTGAAAACCCAGGCCATACGAGGGATCGATATCGATGATGACGCGAGATATGCCGGAGAAAGTCAGAAAGAGGGATGGTTCGGTCGTTGCGTTTGACGCGTCCAAGATCGAACATGCCATCCAGCGGGCGGCCTCCGAGGTCCTGCAGGACGAGGGACGAGCACACAGCATCGCCCGGCGGGTAAAGGATATCGTGCTTCAGGATCTGGCGGGCGAGCGCAGGGGGGGAATCCCCGGCGTGGAGGATATCCAGGACGCTATCGAAGCCGCCCTGATGCGCGAGGGGTACAGCCGGATTGCCAAGAGCTATATCCTCTATCGCGAAGATCGTTCGCAAGTGCGCTTCGCCAAATCGGCGCTCGGCCTGAAGGACGATCTCAAGCTGCCCGTCAACACGGTGGAGGTGCTCAAACGGCGCTATCTGCTCAAAGACGAAAACCGACGGATCATCGAGACGCCGAGCGAGATGTTCCGACGCGTGGCCCATCACGTCGCCGGGGCGGAGGCCAACTACAATTCGGACCCGGCCGTGCAGGACATCGAGGAGACCTTCTACCGGATGATGCGCAACCGCGAATTCATGCCGAATTCGCCGGCGCTCATGAATGCCAGCACGGTCCTGGGTCAACTCTCCGCCTGCTTTGTCCTCCCGGTGGAGGATTCCATCGAGGGCATCTTCAGGACGCTGGCCGATATGGCGCGCATTCACCAGACGGGCGGCGGCACCGGATTCAGCTTCTCGGGGCTGCGTCCGCGCGGCGACCTTGTCGGCTCCACGAAAGGACGCGCCTCCGGCCCCATCTCGTTTATGGGCATCTTCGACAAGGCGACGGAGGTCATCGTCCAGGGCGGCAGACGCCGAGGCGCGAACATGGGTGTGCTGCGCTGCGACCATCCGGACATCGTCGATTTCACGGAGGCCAAGGTCGGCTCGGATGCCTTCAAGAACTTCAATCTGTCGGTCGGGGTCACGGGTCGCTTCATGAAAGCCGTGGTGGAAAACCAGCCGTTCGAGCTGGTCAATCCGCGGACGGGCAAGGCAGTCAAGACAGTCGGCGCCCATTCGCTGTTCGATCTGATTGTCAACGCCGCCTGGCGAACGGGCGATCCCGGCCTGGTCTTTCTCGATCACGTCAACAGACACAATCCGACGCCCGAAATCGGCCGGATTGAGGCCACCAACCCCTGTGGAGAGGTGCCGTTGCTGCCCTATGAGAGTTGCATCCTGGCCTCGATCAATCTCGACAAGATGGTCAAGGACCGCGACACCGGCAAGGGCCCTGGCAAGGCCGCCGTGGATTGGGACAAGCTCCGCGACAGAATTCGCTGGGGGGTACGCTTCCTGGACAA
>CAYFUB010000120.1:0-31021 GCA_964346195.1 uncultured Pirellulales bacterium | reverse complement strand
TGTTCGGTCGGCGGCTCGCCCGGGACGTTTTCACGTGGGAACAGTCCAAGCACGCGACAACCGTCGTGGAGACGCCGAAGGAGTTGTTCATCGCCTTTGGACGCGAGAACACGGTGCTCGGCAAAGAGCGGCTGAACGTCCCGCTGCCGAAGGACTGCACCTATCCGGGGATCATGGCGGTCGCCTATTATGTTATTGGCAAGCTCCAGGCCCAGAAACCGCCCTGGTTCAAGCGCAGCATCGAGTCTTTCGCAAAGAGAGCCTCGGAAGCCTTCGGGCAGAGGATCGAGCCGATGGTAAGGTTCAAGTAGTACGCCGGCTACCCCAACCTGGTGGGTCCGGTAGCGACGGGTGGCAGCGGCAAGCGCATGCGTGCCGATGGCGCGTGGCTACACTTCCACACCATCGACGGGTGGCAGCGGCAAGCGCATGCTTGCCGATGGTCCGTGGCTACACTTCCACGCCATCGGCAAGTTCCGAAGACTCCGCTTGCCGCTGCCACCCGGATTCACCAAAGTATACGGATTATGAATAATTCTCGCGCCCCGTGTGTCATCCCTTCGGCTACGCTCAGGGCAGGCTCTGAACGAAGCGCAGCGCCGTGAAGGGGTTCCCCGAACGCGAATGATTGCGTTTGGGGGCCCCAACGATCTGGGCTACGAACGGGAGAAACGTCTCATTCGGGAGCCAGATCCTTCGGCTTCGCCTCAGGATGACTGAGTCTGTGCCGCGCAAGGATTTTCCCTAATCCGTATTAGAGTAGTGGGCGTAGTAGCGCTGAGAACGGGCCCTGCAACCTGCTACAACTCGTAGCTGCGGGCAATAAGCTTGACGGGGTGGGTGGCCGTTGCCGGGGCGATGTGCTCGATCTGCATTTTGCAGGCGGCACACTCGGTCAGGGCACTCTGGGTGGGAGCCGCTTGCAGGGCGTTCCGCAGGCTCTCGGAAATTTGCGTGGCCAGCTCGTAGTTCTTCTGCTGCATACCGAAGGTGCCGGACAGGCCGCAACAGCCCGCCTGCAGGTCCGTGACATCGATCTGGAAATGCTCCGCCAGGAGACGCAGAGTCACCGTCTCATCGCCGACCGCACACAGATGACACGGCAGATGATAGACGAATCGCCCCTGCACGGACTGCTTCGGAGCCTTGAGTTTGCCCTGCTCACGAAGGGCCTGCAGGTAATTCATCAGCTCAAACGTGTTCTGTGAGACCAGCGCCGCGTCATCTCCTGCGACGTAGTGCCGCAGTTCCTCTTTCAGGCACAAGGCCGCACTGGGCTCGGAACAGACGACCATACAGCCTCTGCGCACGGCCTCGGCGAGATGTTTGACGTTGTAGGAAAGGTCGCGGCGGGCCACCCTGACGTTGCCGTAAACGATGGCAGGCAACGGGGCCGGCCGCTGCTCGGGCAAGCAGACCTCGACGCCGTTGTGACGAAGGACATCCATGACGGCAAAGCCAAGCTCATGGTCGTTGTAGTTCGCGTAGGTATCGATGAAGTACGCTACCCTGTCCACCGGCTCGGCAATCGGCTCGCATGATGCCAGATAATTGCGGCCGGCTTTCAGGAACGAGCGGCGGCCGAACTCGGGCATGGCCCTGCGTCGGTCGAGGCCGACACTCTTCTCCAGGAGCCATTTGAAAGGCGACAGTCTCATGAATGCGTTCGAGAGGGGGGAAAACGTGCTGCCCAGCAGGCTGAGGTAGCGATTGCTGCTCAACGCGCGCTCGGCCCGGCGCAGCCCCTTGCGGTTGGCGTACTGGGCCCGGGCGGTCGCCATCAGCATCGAGACGTCCACGCCGGCGGGACACTGCCGCTCGCACATCTTGCAGTTGACGCACAGGTCCAGGAACTCGCGGAACTCCGGCGACTCGAAATCCTTCTCGTCGAACTGGCCCGTCGCCCAGTAGTGGAGCAGATTCGCCTTGGCGCGCGAGCTGCCCAACTCGTCGCCCGTCGCCCGGAACACCGGGCACATGCGCAGGGCTGGCTCGCGTCCCAGGCACAACCCACAGCCGTAGCATTGCTCCAACTCCAGCTCCAGCTCGTTTTCCTTGAAGAGCAACTCCGACCTCGTCCGCTCCGGGAGAACGCGAGGCCCCCGACGGAGATTCCGGAACATCACGTCGGGCTCATCATTCAGAATCTTGCCCGGATTCATCAGACCGGCAGGGTCGAAGATCTCTTTCACTTTCTTGAGCATGCCATAACACTCATCGCCGTACTGGCGGCGGACGAACCCCGCACGAATCAAGCCGACTGCGTGCTCGCCACTGATGGTCCCGCCGAGCGACCAGGCCAGCGAGTACACGTCCTCGGCAATGGCCAGCATCTTGGCCCTGTCTTCAGGATCGCCGAGGTCGATGTAGGGCCGTAGGTGCAGCTCGCCATCGCCAGCGTGGCCGAAGAAGCACATCGTGATGTCGTGCTTCTTCTGGATCTTCTCCAACCCGGCCAGGTAATCTGCCAGGCGACGGTGATCGACGCTGACATCCTCCATGAATTCCGCCGGATGTTTGCGGCTGCGCTTGCGATAGAGCAAAGGGCCGGCGTCTTTGCGGGACTTCCACACGCGGGCCTGGGTCTTCGGCGCCGTGACGATGGTCCGCCCTGTCGCTCTCTTGCCGACGGCCAGGTCCGTCGCCTCGAGCTTCTCGCGGACCTCGACCTCCGAATCACCGACGTGCTCGATGAGCAGCACCGCCGCCGCGCCGCCGGGCAAGATATCCCGGTACTGAGGAAGCTGGTCGAACGCCATGTGGATGAGTGATTCGTCCATCAGCTCGCATGCCGTCGGACCGGTCTCGACGATCGTGGGGACGGCGCGGGCCATGCTGTCGAGCGAGTCGAACTCCAACTGGAGAAGCCCTTTGGCAACGGGCACGGGCACGACCCGCAGCGTGATACTCGTGAAGATCGCCAGGGTGCCCTCCGAACCGGCCAGCAGGCGCGCCAGGTCGATGGTATTGTCGCGGCAGACCCCGGCGATGTTATACCCGCAGCGATTCCGCCCCGTCACGGGCAGTGCCCTCTCGATGACCGGTTTGCCGGCGGTCAGAAGCGACCAGCACTCCCTGGCGATGGAACCCGCCCGGCCGCCCTGCACCTGCTCGACATCCACCGCGTTCCGGAATTCCACCGTATTGGCGTCGGGCAGCACCGCATCCACGCTCTCGACATAGGCCGCGATGTGGCCGTACTGCAGAGAATGCGCGCCGGTCGCGTTATTTGCCACGATGCCCCCCACTGTCGCCCGATTGCCGCTCGACGGGTCGGGCCCGACCTTCCGGCGCGATTCCAGCAACTGTTTGTTCAGGTCGTCCAGCACGACGCCCGGCTCACAGGTCGCGGTCTGGCCGTCGAGTCGCAGGATCCGTTTCATGTGGCGGGTCATATCGAGCACGATCCCGGCGCACAGGGATTCGCCCGCGAGCCCGCTGCCCGCTCCGCGCGCCGCAACGGGAAGACCGTGGTCGGCGGCGTACCGCACGACTGCAACGATATCCCGCACGTCCCGCGGCGCGACCACGCACTGCGGCACAATACGATAGCTGCTCGCGTCCGTGCTGTAGGCGACGCGATGGATGATATCCGCAAAGATGTTCCCTCCGATGAGTTTCACCAGGTCGGCGGCAATCTGTGATGGCTGCTTCTGCGTCATTCTATCTGCCAGAATATCCTGATGGGAGGCGGCCGCCCGTCTATTGCTCGAAGTCCCTGGGCAGGAACTGCGCGGCCGCAATCGATCCGGTCATTCGCAGCACGGCAAGATCATCCTCGCTGACCTGACCGTGTATGAACTGCTGAACCACCGGATGGGGGTGGTTGCGGATATGGTCGGCATCTCCATCGGCGACGATTTTGCCGTTATGAAGCATGATGATCCGGTCTCCCACTTTGTAGGCGCTCTTCATGTCGTGGGTCACGACCACGGTCGTGACCCCCAGCTCGCGCTCGAGCTTGAGAATCAGCTCGTTGATAATATCCGCACGGATCGGATCCAGTCCCGTGGTCGGCTCATCATAGAGAATGACCGCGGGATTCAGAGCAATCGCGCGGGCCAGGGCAACCCTCTTACGCTGACCGCCCGAGAGATTCGCCGGGTAGTAGTTCTGAAAGCCGTCCAACCCTACCATGGCCAGCTTGGCCTTGACGATTTCCTCGATCTCCTGCCAGCTTCTGATCTTATGGTGTTGCCGTATGGGGAAGCTGATGTTCTCGGCTACCGTCATGCTGTCAAAAAGCGCCCCTTCCTGGAAGAGGTAACCAAAATGAGTACGCACCTCACTTAGCTCCCGTTCGTTCAGGTTGTCGACTCGTCGTCCTTTGAAATAGACCTGGCCCTCGGACGGCCTGAGCAGCACGATGAAATGTTTGATCAGGACGGTCTTGCCACACCCGCTCGGACCGATGATCACAGTGGTTTTGCCCTTCTCAATGGACAGCGAGATGTTGTCGAGGACCATCTTGCGACCGAAGCGCTTGGTCAGATTCCTGGCCTCGACGATGCCCTCCGGGCGGCTGTCGCCCGGCGCCTGGCTGGTATTGTCTGTCGTATTCGGCAAGAACTGACTCCCGTCGTCAGAGGCGTGATGGATACCAGGAGACCCCATCCTTTATCCTACGATACTCCTGAGCGGCCAAAAGACGTCGTAGATCGCGTTGGAGACGACCGCCAGGGCGAAATCCAGGGCCAGAATCGAGATGAAACTGGCGACAAAGGCCTCCGTACACGCCTGCCCCACCCCATGGGCGCCTGCCTGGCACGTGAAACCCTTGTAGCAACTGATGATGGCAATGGTGCCTCCAAAGAAGAACCCCTTGACCACGCCGATGGCGACATCCCAGAACTCCACGGCGTAGGCACTGAAACTCCAGTAGGCGCGGCTGTTGATTCCGAACTGCAGGAAGCTGACCAGGGCCCCGCCCACGACGCCCATCAGATCGGCGTAGATGATCAAGACGGGCGTCAGCAGCAGGCACGCGAGGAGGCGAGGCGCCACGAGATGCCGAATCGGGTCCGTTCCCATGCTCCTGACCGCGTCGATTTGCTCGGTCACATTCATCGTTCCCAGTTCCGCGGTGAGCGCGCCGCCGATCCGGCCGGCCAGCATAACTGCCGCCAGCACGGGCCCCAGTTCCTTCATCACGGATTTATTGATCAGCACGCCCAGGTGCTCTTCCAACCCCATACCCGCCAGTTGGTCGTATGCCTGGACGGCCAGAGTCATGCCCACAAACGCACCGGTGACCATGATCACCGGAACGCTACGGACCCCGATGATGAACATCTGGTTCCAGATCAGAGGATAAGTACGCCTGCGGGTGAAACTGCGGGCGGACGCTACCACCGAGCGCCAGGCGAACCGGCCGAAATGGCCGGTGTTGACGACATCCTGAACGGCTTTGGAGCCGAGCGCCTCTATCAATGAAAACATCCCCATCTACCTGCAATACCGGATCTTAACGCCAAGATCAGCCTGCACCACGATACCTAAGCCCTTGTAACAAGCGCCGGCGCAACTGTCAAGGATGGCCGCTATTGCATCAGGACATGGTCTGGGATGCGGGGGGGCTCGGCATCTGCCCTTCACAAGCGGGCTGGAATACCCTGACGGTGTTCTTCCCGGACTGCTTGGCGCAGTACAGGGCCTGATCGGACCGGCTGGTGATATCCTCCGGATTGGCGTCGGCGCCGTATTGACCGACCCCGATGCTGATCGACAGCGGGATCTCGACCCGTTGCCAGATCACCGGGCTCCGGGCCACCGCCTCAACAATGCGCTCGCAGGCGACGAATGCATCGTCGAGCGGCGTGCTCGGCAAAATGACGGCGAACTCGTCGCCGCCGTAGCGTGCCGCCAGATCGATCTGCCGAATACATTCCCTGATGCGACGGCTGACCTCTTTGATGACCTTATCGCCGGCCCGGTGGCCGTAGGTGTCGTTGATTCGTTTGAGATTATCAATATCAGCCATAACCAGCGAGATCGTCCCGCCATATCGGCGGGACCGCCAGAGTTCTTTCTCAAGGGCCTCATAAAACGCCCGGTGATTCATCAATCCGGTCAGACCGTCCATTGTTGCCTGACGCTGCATCTTCTCGAACAGTCGGATGTTGCCAATCGAGGCCCCGACAAGCTGCCCGAACAACTCGATCAAGGCAACATCCTCGCGGCTGAACGTGCCAGCGTCGGTCTTGTCCGCCAGATTCAGCACGCCGACAATGTGGTCGTGGCAGATCAACGGCACGATGGCACAAGTAGCCGTCCTGTAGTTCTCGGCGAATGCACGCTGTGAGCGCCGGATGACCGGCTCGGTGTGCATATCGATGTTTTCGGTCAGAATAACGCTCCTGCTCTTGACGGCCATCACCATGGGGGACGGCGGGTTCTGGTTCAAGGAGACAATCTTATTGATGGGGAAGGAGTGATTATGCCGGATCAGGTGCAGGATGCCGTTCGTCTCGTCCAAGGCATACAGGGATGCGAATGTGGCGCCGACAATTGCCGGTATCTCGTTGACGCAGACATCTGCGATGCGGCCGATCTCAAGACAGTTGATCTGCCGTGCCAGCGGCGTCACCTGCTCCAGGAGAGAGACCTTGTGCAGGCAGCCTGATGCACCTTCGCTGGGTTCTCTCGTATCTGTCATAGTCCAATAATGCGTCAACTCGACTATCTGTGGTCTTCTGCATGCATTTCAGACAGGACTTCTATCGTCCATTTGCGTCCGGCGATTCTGAAAAAAAGTCGGGATTGGCAGCAATCGTATTCACCACGCCCGATCCCGTCCGCCAAAATAGGAGAGTCTCGGCCACTGGGGTTCAGAGCGAATGCAGCGTGTTGTCCTGTCAGGTTCACGACAGGTCCATGAAGAGAATGACAGCAGTACCCGGGAAACCGACCCGGCCAGCCGGCACATCCAGGCGCCCGGCTACGCCTGGGCTGTCTGGTTGGGGTATGCTCCGCCCTGACGAGCGCCGAGACGCTGTATAGACACGTTCGATTGGGCAAATGGGGCACGTTCATGCCAGCGCAAGCGTGCCACAGGGGCTCCCAAGCACGACGTGTCGCGTTTGAGGACCCACACCCGGCCCACGACGGAGGGCTGCCCAAACAACTGTTTCGACCAGCTACCAGTTGCAGAGCGACATGACGCGCCTGTCTGACAGATTGCAGAAGCCCACATCGTCACACAGATTATAGGTCTCTGCCGGCAGCAAGACTCACCAACGCACACGAACCACACAGCAGCAACAGCGACGCACAACCTTTTTTTCAGAAAAAAAGCCGAAAAGGGTTGACAGCACCCAGGAGGCCTTTTACATTTTGCAAAATGTAAAATGCGCTCTGCGTATTCGTACAGTGGCTGGTGCCCCTGTCATGGGCAATCCGATGGTTGGTACGGGTTCCTATTGACCCGATAGATCTGGTCGCGGATGTGGCTCAGCGTGACGATGATTAGCCGGGTTTGTGGAGTGGGAGAGCACATGTGCTTATCGCATTTCAGCGGCACGAACACTACTGGACTCCTGATTCCTGCAAAGCGCTATCGGATTGGGGAACTCGTCCGTTACAGCCCGTTTTCCCGGCAGACAATTCACAATTACACGATCATGGGTCTGATTCGTGAAGCCGAATGGACGGCGGGCGGACACCGCCTTTATGACGAGTCCGTGTTTGAGCGGCTCTCCCGAATCGTCGAGCTGAAAAAGACCAAGAGTCTCATTGAGATTCGTCGCATCCTCAGGGAAGAGGAAAAGGTCGCGACGGGCGCACAGGACGGCGCACGTGGAGAAGACATGACGTCTATGGTGACTTGATGGAAATGCCCTGCGCCGGCCGCGGTCGCGACGGTGCAGATTTTGAATACGTTCGCTCTGTCGTGGAAACTCAAGGAAGACCGAAAGGATCAAGGATGATGCACACGGCTTCACTTCTCCAAAGCAATTTCCGCTCCCCCCTTTCTGCCGTCCCCCCTCCCACCGCTGCTTTCACCGGCATCGTACGATAACAACCCCCATTGTGGCTGAAGGAATGCTGATGGACGCGTTGTCGCTTATCCCGGACAATATTGGTGAGATCCTTGTGAAGATCATCCATTTCACGGAACTCCGCCGGCGGGTCTTGCACCGCAACATCTATAAGATTGACAGTCCCCGGTTCACGCCCCAGGACCTGCCTGTGCGCGAATTCGCGGAGGTGCTCAACGAGGCCGTCGCGGAGCATCTGCGGAACCATCGTCTTCTGTTCCGCGATACGGTGAGCATCCGATTCGGCCCGAACAACACCATGCAGGTCGAGCCGGAGACAGATGCGTACGCTCATGCCCTGCTTCAGACAAATCGCGACCGGTATGTGGAGTTGCAGGTGAATAAGCTCCTGGAGAACTCTCTTAATCGTAAGGTAGCCGAGGAACTCTTGCGGGAGAAATGCGGCACCTGCCCCAGCATGGTTCACCTGCACATCCGCGGGCCGGTCGCAGACAACAAGCCGTTGGGGAATCTGCCTACATATCACGACGCAACGGGGTGAGGAAGGAAGCCGTCATCGGCAGTCTATGGAGAACCAGGCACTTAACCTACATACAGTGTCAGGCAATTGTAGAGCTTCGACGATGGCCTTGGCCGTCACCAGCGGCAAAGGGGGCGTCGGCAAGACGAACATAGCCGCCAATCTGGCGGTCTGCCTGGCCGCTCGGAACAAGCGGGTGCTCTTGTTGGACGCGGATTTCTCGCTCGGCAATCTCGATCTGCTGATGGATATCCGCAGCAAGTACAACATCTCCCATGTCCTCACCGGCCACAAGAGTCTAGAGGAGATCATCCAGCCCGGCCCAAACGGACTCGGGGTCATCTGCGGCGCATCCGGGCTCGACCGACTCGCCAACATCGGTGAGGCCGAGCAGCATCGGATCATCCAGCACCTGTGTCGCCTGCAGCAGAAAGCGGACGCCATCGTGATCGACACGGCCGCAGGGATCTCGAGCTCGGTCACCACCTTCTGTCTGGCGTCCGACCACGTCCTTGTCGTCACCACGCCGGAAGCGGCGGCGATGGCCGACGGCTACGGGGTCATCAAGGTCCTCGTGCGAAAACGCTATCAAGGCCCGATAAGTCTCCTGGTGAATATGGCCCACAACACCGCCGAAGGCAAGCAGACTTACCAGCGTATCGCCGACGTCGCTCAGAAATTCCTGCGCGCCAATATCTACCATGCCGGAACACTGCTCAAAGACGAGCGATTGTGTGCGGCCGTACGGTCACGACAACCCGTCGTCCTCGTGTATCCCAAGTCGCAAATCAGCCTGTCGCTTACAGCCCTGGCCGCACGTTTCAGCGGTACCCGGCCTTGCGACGAGCCCGACGACAGTTTTTTCAGGCGAGTTGCCCGATGGTTGAACTAAAGTCACAAACGAGCAGACCGATAAGGAGATATATGGGAGTCCGTGTCAATTTGTGGGGTTTCTGAAGACAGCGAAGTGCAGGCAAAGGACGACGCCGCATGGCACAAAGCAAAGGTCGGAATACCAGAACGTAACGGAGGCGATTCGTGAAGACACGCGCAGCAAAAATAGGTGACGACCTCACTATCGATCAGATGTGGGACCTGTTCCACAAGACCCGGGACAGCTACTACCGCAATCTCCTGATGGAAAACTACCGCGACCTGGTCCGGTACGCCGCCGAGAGACTCCATACCAAATTGCCGGACAAAGTGGAATTGGACGATCTGATCAGCGCCGGTATTTTCGGGCTCATGGATGCCATTGATGCGTACGACCCCGCCCGAGGAGTGAAGTTCGAGACCTATTGTGCTCCACGTATCAAAGGCTCAATTCTGGACGAGTTGCGGAGTATGGACTGGGTTCCCCGGCTTGTCCGGGCCAGGGCACATCAGTTGGCAAAGGCCACTCACGCCCTCGAAATGCACCTGGGTCGAAAACCCGACGAGAACGAACTGGCCCAGGAACTCGACATGGATATGGAGGAGTTCAGCCGGCTCCAGCGGGACGCCAATGCAGCCAGCCTCGTCTCGCTTAACAATAAATGCGGCGACACCGAGGGAGAGAAGGACGTCTGCGAGATCGACGTCATCAAGGACCACAGGAGCGAGGACCCCCTGCTCGAAGCCCAGAAACGCGATCTGAAGAACCTGCTAACCAAAGGACTAACCCGTGCGGAGCGGCTCATCATCGTCCTGTATTACTACGAAGAAATGACAATGAAGGAGATCGGCGCGACACTGGACCTGTCGGAGTCGCGCGTCTCCCAGATGCATTCATCCATCGTCGCCCGCCTCAAGGCCCAGTTGAACACCCGCAAAAAGGAGTTCGCTGTCGGATAAAGGCCACACCCGCAACCGATGGAAACGTATCAGTTTGCCGGCCTGAGCATCGCCACGAATCCACCTCCGGCGTTCATCGGCACATTCAGCGACGACGAAGCCTGCATGGCGGCCTCCGTTCGGACGAAGTCGTCCGGACGGGTAGGGTTGTCGGCCAGTTGCACGCAGGAATAACGCCCGTCACCGAGGAACGAGAAGTCCAGCTCATAGGAACGTTCCGGGCCGCCGTTGATGATTCCGACGAACCAGGTCGTGCCCCTGCGTCTGGCCATGACGGCGAGGTCACCGATCCTGCTGCCCGGCCGGACGAGCGTCTCATCCCACGTGGACGGGATCGCCTTGATGACATCCACCGCCGGGCTCTCGAGATAGAATTCGGGCTTGTCGGCATAGAACACCACGGGCGACGTGAAGCAGACCGCCGTCGCCAACTGCAGCGCGAAGGTCGTACCCTTAAGCATCTCAGGATTGAACGTGCACGGCGTGAAGTCCGCGTGGCCGACGATCAAACGTGTGAAAGGCAGCGACGCATAGTGCCGGGGCGGCAGCGTGGACCATTTGTTGTACTCCAGGCCCCGCACTCCTTCCCTGGTCACCTCATGCGGATACGCCCGAGACTCCCCCGTCGGCTTGTTGGCCCCGTGGAAATCGACCATGAGCCGGGCATCCGCCGTGTCCTTCAGTACATCCGTGTAGAAATCGACCATTTCCTTCGACTCGGAATCCATGTAGTCGATCTTGATGCCGACCGCCCCCGCCTCTTTGCAGCGACGGAAGAACTCGCGCCGGCTCTGGGGGTCATCCAGACCCTCCATTTGAATACCTTCCGTCTTGCCCGTCTCCCACCTCTTCCAGACGAACAGGCCGACCTTCTTGCCGGCGGCGTACGCCGCAAGCTCCCGGAGCAGAGCCCACTTGTCCATGCCCGGCTTCTTCCAGGTATGCTCCCACCCGGCATCGATCAGATAGTACTCGAAGCCGAAGTCGGCCGCATGGTCCACCCAGCCCTGCTGGCGGTCGTAGGCAACGCTGTCCCAGTTGCCGATCGTGCCCGACCACCAGTGCCAGAAGCCCCGGCCCGGCCGAATCCAGTCCGCATTCGCCAACTCCAAGGACGGCGGCTCATTGAGATTCGGGATGATATCGGAATTGACGAGCCCGTTCAGATCCGACGCCACGATAATCACCCGCCAGGGACTCGTGACCGTCCCTTCCAACTCCCACTCCTTGTCATCCTGGAACGCCGCCGCCAGCCGCCGTGAGCCTTCTTCACCGGCTCGCAGAGTCATCCCCGAATAGTTGAACAAGGCCGCCTCGGTTATTGCGACATACCCCTTGCCCCCAGGCAACTCGATGACGACCGGCGGGCCCATGTAGGTGTCCTGCGGCACGCGCTCGACCGGACGCTGCTCGTAGAAGCCCTCGTAGTTCGCCGTATTCGTCTGGAACCAGACGGCACAATCCACCGGCAGTTGAAAGGCCGTGTCTTCCCCGCCGACCCGTGGTTGCCCCTCGCCGGCCACCACGTACCTGAACCCGGCCCCATCGTTGAATACGCGCACTTCCAACGCATACGGCACTCTGCTTTGTGCATGCGTCGCGGGAATCTTGGCGCCGTTGAAGTGATTGCGGGCCTTGGAATGGACGCCCCGCCACGGGTACGTCTGGTCTACGCCCCAGCGCTGCGGCTTGCCAAACGTGACGCCCCGCCCGAGCGATGTTCCATTGACAGTCACCCCCAGCGGCGACGGCTCGATTACTGCTATATCGTCACGAGACAGTTGATACACCGGCCGGCCCGTCGCATCCGCGCCGACCTGCATGGTCAGCCGCCCGTCAGGACTCTTGACAACCACACCCTCGGCCCCAAGAGCCACTTGTGCAAAAAAGACGCAGACGCCCACAACCGCGAGTTTCCCCGTCACCATCGGTCTCATCCCCCTTGACCATAGGAACCCAATCCCCAAAAAATCGCCCGCAGCCCCACCCGGGACAGCCCCCGCGGCCGGCCACCGGCATAATGTACCGCCTGCCGGCCGGTCTTACAAGAACCAGGGCCCAGATCGGGTCCCGCGCCCCTTTTCTTGCTCTCGTGGCGTCCCGGAGGGTCGCGGCATGAAAAAACCCCTGCTTTTGAGGAGGTGGTGGGAGGAAAAAGCAGGGGCCAAATGAAAAAGCACCCCCATTATGGTCCCTGCAATCCCCAAAGTCAAGCAAAAACGCCGGGAAATCGAACCGTCCTGCGCCCGTTCTCCTGAGGTGCTCCAGGCCACCTTCTGGTCACGCCCAGTCACACCATGACCGGTAAACCGTGCCGAACGCTTGCTTCCATCGAAGTCGCCTCAATTGCTCTTCGGTGCGGATGAACTTCACGGCAGCGCCACACGAGGTCGTTGTCCGTCACTGTCGGCCCAGCCGCCGTGAAAATCACAGGTCCGCTGTTGTTTTCGGTGCCGGCGGGAGTTATCGGCAGCGGATGACTTTGTACGGCGGATGACGTGTGAACGAAAACTATCACAATCGCGAGAATGCACCTGTTCATCTTCGGGCCCTCCCTTTTTGCAGCGCTCCGCCCGCCGATAACTACGGCCATTCCGAGTCCCCTTGAGAAGCACAAAACGAGTATTCTGGGCAATCTGGGCACTCCCCACTCCGCTGGCCCCGGGTCTTCATGTCATATTCCCTCAAACGCCAGGGTTCGCTGCCTCAGGATCGATATTCTCGCCGGCTGTAGTTTCTGCACAGGGACCGACCCAACGTCCGTTCTCGCCAGGCATCCGCCCGAACCATTCCAGCCGGGCGGACGAGGAAAGAGATGCCTCTGCAAAAATCTACTTGGATATTCTATCGACAGGCATGTACTCACCTGGTAGGATGCACAAGTTGTTGCAAACAGGATGATTCAAAAAAAGTAAGGAAACGACCTATGGCCAATGTAGAGAGGAGTATTGTAGGGGATCTGATCAACTTTCGGGGGATGCTGTATGCACCATTGAACGAGAGCGGCGTCGTGTATCTCTTCGGCAAGGTCGCGGATGACCTGAACATGTACGTCGAAGAGATTCGGTCGGAGGCCCCGGACGCCATCGCCAGACGTTTCACCGGCAAGGGTTGGGAGCGGCTGCGCGTGGAATTCGAGTATCGGTCCAGCCAGTGCCGCCTGCGCGGCCACGATACCGAAAACTGCGACCTGATCGTCTGCTGGGAACATGACTGGACGGATTGCCCGGTGGAAGTGCTCGAGTTGCGGGACCGGATCAAAGAGCTGGAAAACTGGCCCGTCCGAAGGCCCACTGAGCCGGCGAACAGTGAGCAAACACACGACCTGGATGACTGGTTTGCCGAACACAGGGTCTCGGACCGGACGCGTGCCCTGTTCCAGGCGCTGGCGGAACACGTGCAGGCCATCGATGAAACCTGCTTTTACCGGGTCGGCAAGACGGTCATCAGCTTCTACAGCCCGCAGCGCACTTTCCTTTATGTCCATCCCCGGCAGAACGTGCTGAGAATGGTCCTGTTCACGGGCGGCGAGCCGCTTGAAAACGTACAGCAGACCGAGCGCCGAGGCGCCGCGCAGAAGTGGGGTGTCCTGTCCGTCGCGGACCAGGATGAGTTGCTGGAAGCCTTCCCGGCGGTGGAGGAATCCTACAAGAGGATCAACGCCGCGATGGAGAGAAATGAGCGAACAGGCTGGCATGCGGTCGAGGAAGTTACCGAAGAAGCTGAAGTGTAGCCTGTAGCTGGATCATAACGGGTTGGAGCCCCGCCGCCGTGACCATCGCGGCGGTGGGCAGCATTGCCCGGGACAGGATTTGAACCTGCACGGCCTTACGGCCACCAGCCCCTCAAGCTGGCGCGTCTGCCAATTCCGCCACCCGGGCGCCTGCGTAAACGATTATTATCGCGCCTCCCGGGTGCGCTGTCAACCGCGATTCTTGGGGTTTCGTGTTATACGTGTCTGGGTAGATTTCCGGGCATTGAGAACTCCGCGTGGCGGCCGTGGCTTTCTGCCAGTCTGCAGATTTCGTTGGTAGTGCGCCGTAAGGCGTTGTTTTCCATGCCGTCACGAACACACCACGCGGGAAGATATGCCCTTACGGGCACACTACGAACGAGACCCTCTGCGCCCGTGACCGCCGGTCTATTTTCACAGACACCACTATACGCCGCGCTGGTTGCCCCAGAGCAGAATGTGGAGACGCTGCGAGAAGCGAAAGCCGGCCTCTTTGCATAGCGCCGCTACCATAGGCGATCTTGCCAGCAACTCCTCACGGGTCCTTGCCTCGGGCATGAGCATCACACGTTCGGTATCAACCGGGCCTGACTGGTCAAGTATCCGGTGGACCTCGTGCATGTCCTCCGGCGTCTGGACCACAAATTTGAGCTGATAGGGATAGGCGCTGATGAGCCGACTCAGGGCTTGCACGTCGACCATGCCGGCCTGGTGTGTTGTTGCGGCGCCGGCCGGATTCGATTGGGAACTGCTCAGCTTCGGGCTGACGCTCATCAGGTCGCACGCGAGGTCCGGCGTAAAGAGCGTTCCCGCCGTCTCGATTGTGATGTGCTTGTCCAGGCCCTCGAGGCGGTGAGTCAATTCCGCCAGACCCGCTCTGGCTGACAGGTCGGGGCCGGTCATTGGCTCACCGCCGGTCAGCACGACGTGCCGGCAGGACCACCGGCCCATCCGCTCGACGATCCGGTCCACGCCGAGGTCCTCCCCCGCCGCGTAATCCCACGCATATGCGGTGTCGCACCAGCGGCAGCGAAACGGGCAGCCGGCCAGCCGAACAAAGACACTGGGCACGCCCGCCAGCATCCCCTCGCCCTGCAACGAATAGAACATCTCGATCATTCGCATGGACCGTTGCCCCTCAGATTTCCGAACTATACTCAATCGGGTCGCAGAGGCCGGCTTGTGCGAAACCTCTGAGCCGAAGTCGGCACGAATCGCACCGGCCGCAACTGCGACCCTGCGGGTCCGGGTCGTAGCAACTGTGCGTCAGGGAATAATCGACGCCCAACCGCGTGCCGGTTTGGATGATATCGGCCTTGGTCATGTCGATGATCGGTGTATGGATGCGGTAACGGCCCTTGCCCTCCACGGCGGCCGCCGTCGCGAGACTGGCCATCCGCTCGAACGCGGCGATAAACTCCGCTCGGCAATCGGGATAGCCGCTGTAATCCGTGGAGTTGACGCCGATAAAGACGTCGAACGCACCCAATATCTCCGCCCACGCCAAGGCGTAACTGAGGAAGATCGTGTTCCGTGCCGGCACGTAGGTCGGCGGAACACCCGTCGCTTCACCCAACTCCGCCCTATCCTTCGGGACCTCAATGCGCGAATCTGTCAACGCTGAGCCGCCGAAGGCTGCGAGATCGATCTCGACCACCCGGTGCTCCATGGCCCCGAGAGATCGGGCGACCCTTCGAGCCGCATCGATCTCGCGTCTATGGCGTTGACCGTAGAGAAAAGTCAGGGCATAACAGGAAAAATCCTCTTGGCGCGCGAGCGCCAGGGTCGTCGCGGAATCAAGTCCGCCGCTCAACAGCACTACTGCTCTATTCTCAACCAAGCTCATTCCCTAATCATACCGGTCGCCCTCGGCAAGCTGCGCACATGTTTCGCCCCATCTGGGTGGCAGCGTCAAGGGGTCCCCAACGCGATATATCGCGTTGGGGGGCCCCGTGCGCAGCTTGGCGATGGTCTTCCCGGGATGCGATGCAACCATCGCCAAGGCCTCTGGCCTTGACGCTGCCACCCGCTACGCCACCCATGGTTAACGCTAAACACATACACGCTTGGCGATGCCACCCGTCGCTTACGGGGTTCTCGCCGGCGCTACACAGCAAGACCACCCGCTACGGTCCTTTCGGCCAGGGATAGGCGTTGGAGCCGGCCTCTTTGTCAACCAGCCCGGCGGGCAGCGTCTGGTGCCACGCCAGGACTTTCTCCGAAAGCCTTCCGACGACATCAGCGTGCCGGTCGGCAACGTTATCCAATTGTGTCGGGTCGCTCAGGATATCATATAGTTCGATGCGGGTGCGGTCGGGGTTCATCAGCAGCTTCCAGTTGTCCTCGCGAATGGCCAGCCTGGGGCATTTGTGAACCATGTCGCCAAAGACGCGGAATCGCCACTCCCATAGGAGCGGTTTGGTCCGCCGTTTGGGTCTGCCGAGAAAGGCCTCGGACAAATCTTCACCATCCAGGCTCAGACCGTCCGGCAGCGGGGCTCCGGCCAAGCCGCAGAGCGTCGGCAGCCAATCCACCCCCGCGATGACCGTTTCGTCATCCACCCGGTCTGCCGGTACTCTGCCGGGGCAGCGGACGATAAAGGGCACGCGGACGCCGCCTTCGTAAAGGCTGCGCTTGCGCCCACGGAATGGGCCGGTGCTGCCGATGCCGCTGTGCACGGCGTTGCGAATGTCGAGGTCCTCGGGGCCGTTGTCGCTGGAGAACACGATAAACGTATTCTCGCCCAGACCCAGCTCGTCGATTTTCCGCACGAGCCGGCCGATCTGGCTGTCGAGGTCCGATACGGACGCATAGTAGATTTGCTTGACACCTTCGTACGGAACGCCGGCCGGTGCGAAGCGTTTGTAGGGCTCCATCTGCTCGGGCGTGGGGTGCAGCGTGGCGTGAGGAACAAGGGTCCAGACGTTGACGTAAAAAGGCTCGTTGCGGTGCTTTTCGATGAACGCGAGGGCGTGGTCCACGATTTGGCCGGTGGACTTGGCCCGGAAGTAGGGGTCGTCTCCGCCCGTGAGCTGGGAACCCGCCGAATTGACGGTGCAGGACTCGTCGATGCCGTATTCGTCGGGGCTCGGGGCGCCGGGGCCGGAGCCCAGATGCCATTTGCCGAAATGACCGGTCGCGTAGCCGGCATTCTTGAGCAGTCTCGTTACCGTCGGCACCTGGGGGTCGAGCCAGTTCGGCATGCCGCGGGACTTGTTCTGTTCGTGGGTGGCGAAATGGCCGTGGATGGAGAGCCGGGCCGGGAACCGGCTCGTCATAACGGCGGCACGCGAAGGCGAACAAACCGACCCGCTGACGTAGAACTGCGTAAACAGCAGCCCTTGCCCGGCGAGGCGGTCCAGATTCGGCGTCCTGATTTGACGGTTCCCGTAGCAGCCGAGGTCGCCCCAGCCCAGGTCATCGGCGAAAACGAAGACGAAATTGGGCCGCGCAGGAGGATGCGCCGCGCGGGCCCGCGTCAGGAATGGCGTCAAGACAAGAGCGGCCGCCGCCTTGCAGCAGGTTGTCATGAATCGTCGTCTGTTTGTCATGGGCCTGTGACGCATAGCTCGGCTCCTTTCGCCGGAAGGGACCTGTAACGAATTGCCAACTGAGATCGTCCGCCCGGCGCCCGTATCCTGCCGCCGGCGGCCCACCCTCTCGATATGTGGTGCGGGCTTGACCTCAACTCTCAGGGTAGCGTCGTCAAAGCCGCAGGCTTTGGCGATGGCTGCCACGCATTTGCGGAAGACCATCGCCAAGCTGCGCTTGACGATGCGACCCGGCCGGTGCCGATATCATACCGTCGGCGGCCTGCTCCGTCGATGTGTTTTGACGGTTTCGGGCTTGTCCGGCGGCATCAAGGCCACTATACTGGCCGGGACAAGGAAACAAGGTGTTGGTATGGATGAACGCGAGAGAATCGAGGTATTCGACAATCCCCGGCCGGGACGCGATTACCGGATTGCCATTCGCTGTCCGGAGTTCACGAGCGTCTGCCCGCGCACGGGCCAGCCGGACTTCGGGGAAATCATCGTTGAATATTGTCCGGACCAGAGTTGCATCGAGCTCAAGAGTCTGAAGTTCTATCTGCAGGGCTACCGGAACAAGGGCATCTTTTACGAATCCCTGACGAATGATATACTGGATGACCTGAGCAGCGTGTGCAGGCCCCGCTGGATGAAGGTGACGGCGCGATTCACCCCGCGCGGCGGCATTACGACGGATGTCGTGGCGGAATACAAGGCAGGCAGTTGAGGTCTTCATCTGAGGTGTCGAGATGCCGATCAAGTTTCATTGCAGTTGTTGTGGCAAGAGAATCGAGGCCCCCGACAACACCGGCGGCAAGTGGGGCAAGTGCCCGGGCTGCCATACGAAAGTCTATGTGCCCATGCCCGAGACCGATGACGAGTTGAAGCTGGCGCCCGTCGACGAGAGCGAGGAGCAAAGAAAGAAACAACTGCTGGAGGAAACGTTCCGGCTCACACAGGACATCCTCCAGGAAAAAAACGTTCCGGAAGCCGGCGTCTCTGTGGGTCCGGCGTCGGACATCAGCGAGGAGCAACTGACGAACCATATCATCCGTTACTTGCGACAGATGGTCGAGGGCAAACTCGACGCGGCCCAACGGACGGCGGACCTCATCGTGCCGCACCGCCGCCAGGCCATCGCCATTCTGGACTACCTCGTCAGGAGCGATACACCCGATCCCGAGTTGGAGGACGTTCCCCAGCAGGTCCTTTCCGGCCTTATCCGGAACCTCAGGACACGCATCAGTTGAGAAGCCGCCGGATCGCAGGCCCGAATCCACCCTGATACACTGGGTCCTTGTTGGGATGGAGATCCGCAGGCAACCCTAATCCCCCGAGACGCGGCGTCTTGGTATTGCGCTCGGCACGACCAAGGCGCTGCGCCGGTTCCCTGGACAGAGGGGTCGCTCAATGAACGCGATCCGCTCCTTCGTCAGTGGGCTGGTGCAAGATGAGGGCTGCCGGCGTGCGGACAAGCCCGGTCGAACCGTCAGAATGGACCAGTAATACGGATTAGGAAAAATTCTTGCGCGGCGGGCTCCATCATCCTGAGGCGAAGCCGAGGGATCCGGCCATCGAAAGGGAGGTTTCTCTCGCTCGCAGGCCAGATCGTTGGGGCCTGCAAACGCAATCATTCGCGTTTGGGGAACGCCTTCACTGCGCTGCGCTCCGCTCAGAGCCTGCCCTGAGCGGAGTCGAAGGGATGACAGACCGCGTACGAATTGACCATAATCCGTATAACTCCCCATCCACAGAGTAGTCGTCGGCCTCGATCTCACACTCGAACGACCTCGATTCCCAATTCCAGACGGTCGAAGATCAGCAGAAACCCAAGATGATTCGATTCACGTCCTTGCGGGTCGATAATCCTGGTGTCCATCTTGACAACACCGTTATACACCCCGGTCGTGTCTCGCAGCACGGTCTATGTCATTCCGGGCCCACCTCGGCAAAGACGCCGTAACCTGAGCCATCCTGGCCTTCGCTGACCCACGCTACCACGTATCGGCCGCTCGGGGTCATGGCCACTTTCGGATACCACTGCCGGCCCGCCGTGCACGTATTCACGGCCAGTTCGGGACCTTCGACCGTGCCGTCCTGCCCGCACCGCTGCCCGAAGACGCCGCACGCATCGCCATCCTGACCGTGGCTGTCCCAAACGGCGAGGTACTCTCCCTGGCCCGTCGTGGCGACGCACGGATGACCCTGGTTGCCTTGCAGGTACGTGTTGATGACATAGGGCGCCGTCACCGGTGCGCCTGCCGCGTCGAAGGTCTGCATGCAGATATCATGTGGAAACGGCCCGATGGCCCAGGTGATGGCAAACTGCCCTGCCGGGTCCGCGGCAATGGAGGGGCCGTACCAGCGGCTGTTGATGTCGCCCGTGACGCAGACCGCTCCTCCCATCGGTGTGCCGTCTGCCCCGAACCGTCGGAACATGATGAACTCCCCGTAGGGCCGGTTGAACGTATCGCCCATCCTGATCCAGGCGACGACAAAGTTCCCGGAATCATCCACGGCGACGTCCGGCCAGTGGGCCTGCGCCTCCCGACCGATCGCTATCTCGTCGCTCACAGGGGAACCATCCGCCTCGAAAACCCGACCTGCCACACAGTTCTTTCCGAACTGGCCGGTGCCACACCAGTTGGTCCAGACAATCACAAAGGCGCCCGCTGAGCTCATGGCGATACTTGGCATAGACTGGAATGCGTCCACAGTCGAGGCGCCGACCATGAGCTCGTCGGTCAACGGCTGCCCGCTCACATCGAACATCCTGAAGATGATCCGACGGTCACCATCGGCCACGCCGACCCACGCAATCACCACGTCGCCCGAGGCCGACATGGCCACCGCGGGGGTCCAGTTGTCCATGTCCGCGTCCGAAACGTTCGCCTTGAATTCACTGCCGACAGGTGTGCCGTTCGCATGAAAGCAGCGAGCGTACACGCCGCCCCCCCTGCCGTCGCTCACGTGGCTTCGCCAGGCCACGACGAACCTGCCCGTCCCGTTCATGGCCACCGCCGGATAGATCTGGTTGTGCTCGGCGTGACTGTTCACCTGAAACTCAGCCCGGCCAATCGCGGCCGGGACCAGGACCATCACCAAGAGCGCGCACAACGGCCCTTTAAGCATGTTCGTACTCCTTCCTTCTCAGGCGGAATCTCGCGCCAAACCGCACTCACTTTTCCTGCCACCTCCGTGGGGCGTCTACATATTACGACGCAATACTGGTGCGGATGTTACAAGAAAAGTGAGGAAAGACGAAAATTGGGGACGACAGTACCGAGAAACCATCTCAAAACCAAGCTGTGGCTTGTCATTGCGAGCGCAGCGAAGGGAACCCCAAACGCGATATTTCGCGCTTGGGAACCCAGGCAATTTCCCACTTCTGGGACCGAGATTGCGTCGTCTCAATGACATTGCCGTCTTGAGACAGCTTCTAAGAGCGCGCGTGAGAACCTGCGCGTTTCCCGGGTGGCATCGTCAAGCGGTCCCCAACGCGATACATCGCGTTGGGGGGCCCCATGCGCAGCTTGGCGATGGCGACGCTACCGTGCGTAAGACCATCGCCAAGGCCTTCGGCCTTGACGCTGCCACCCATCAGATCGCGGAGGCGCAGTTATTTCAGCTTCTCACACACCTTCTAAGAGGGCTCATGAGGGCCGATTCCGATCTATACTACGGACAGCAACGGATTGCGTAGCAGCACGTACGGTATTGCTGAGCACCGCGATGTCAAGACACAGGCCCTTGCATCTCGGCGGTCCTGATGTTACTATCCGGGCTATGAAGCTCTGGGTCGCACTGCGTTTAAGTGCTTTAGCTAAAATGGCTTACAATTAGAGAGGGCATGGAATGTTCAGTGGGTGCAAGATGCTTCATTCAAGCCGCAGATCCGATCCTTCCGTGTTCGTACGCGCGATACGGCATCTGTTCGTCGTATTGGCGGCCATGGCGTTGTCCGGGGCGTCGCCCCTGCCTGCGGCCGAGCTCGTCCCAATCGCTCTGCACCCCCAGAACCCTCATTACTTCCTCTGGCGGGGCAAGCCTGTGATTCTGATCGCCTCCGGCGAGCATTATGGGGCCGTGCTGAACCGGGCATTCGACTACAGACGCTATCTGACCACGCTGCATGCAGACGGATTGAACCTGACACGAACCTTCAGCGGCGCCTATTGTGAGCCGGTCGGCGCTTTCAGAATTGAGAACAATACCCTCGCACCGGCACCGGGTGACCTGGTCTGCCCGTGGGCCCGGAGCGACACCCCCGGCTACGCCAACGGCGGCAACAAGTTCGACCTGACGAAATGGGACCCGGAGTATTTCCGGCGGCTGACCGATTTCATCGCGCAGGCGGGCCGACGGGGGATTGTCGTCGAGATGGTCCTGTTCTGCCCCTTCTACGAGGACGGGATGTGGCAGTTGAGCCCGATGAATGCCGCCAATAACGTGAATGGCATCGGCCAGGTCCGGCGGACCGAGGTCTATACGCTGCGGCACAAGGACTTGCTGGCCGTGCAGGAGGCCATGGTGCGACGCGTCGTCGAGGCCTTGAAGGACTTCGACAACGTCTATTTTGAAATCTGCAACGAGCCCTATTTCGGCGGCGTGACGGAGGCCTGGCAGAACCGTATCGCGAGCGTCATCGTCGAGACCGAATCGAAGTTCGAAAACAAGCATCTCCTCGCGCAGAACATCGCCAACAAGTCAAAGAAGATCGAAAATCCGAATCCACATGTCTCCATATTCAACTTCCACTACGCCAAGCCGCCGACCGCCGTCGCGGAGAATTATCATCTGAACAAGGTAATCGGCGATGATGAGACCGGATTCGCAGGCGAGGACCGCGTCAGGCCGTATCGGACCGAAGGCTGGGACTTCATCAGCGCCGGAGGCGCCGTCTACAGCAATCTCGACTTCTCCTTCGCCGTCGGACGAGAGGACGGGACCGCCGCCATCAATGCCCCGGGCGGAGGCGGGCCCGAGCTGCGAAAGCAACTACAAATCCTCAAGAGGTTCGTCCACGAGCTCGATTTCATCCGGATGAAGCCGGACAGCGCCGTCATCAAGAGCACCCTGCCGAAGGACATTGCCGTCCGAGCCCTGTGCGAACGCGGGCAGACCTACGCCGTGTACGTGAATGGAAACAACCTCACGGCCATAGCCATTGAGCTGCCGACCGGTCGATACAAGGCCGAATGGGTAAACACCAGGACCGGCCAGATCGACAAGAGCGAGTCCTTCAGGCACGACGGCGGCATCTGCTCGCTGCAGGCCCCCGCGTACACCGAGGACATCGCGTTGCGAATCCGCGCCACGAAGAGAAACCGCCGGGCGCTGCTGTTCATCAGCGACTTCGAAGACCAGAACCTCAAGGGCTGGCGCGGCTCCGGCAATATGCCCGTCGTTACCGCGAGCCCGGCGCGAGCAGGGAAGCACGCGTTGCAGAGCTCTCTCGATAGATATGGGGACCGGTACCCCAACCGAACGGAAGTCAGCGGCCCGCGCGCCGACATCGGCAAGGAGTACTGGTACGGGTTCAGTATTTTCCTGCCCGAGGACTACGTTCCCGACCGGGTCTGGGAGATCGTCGCGCAGTGGCACAGCGTGCCGGATTTCGACGTCGGGGAGAAATGGCGCAACCCGGTCATGGCCTTGTCAACGACCGGAGGTCGATGGGGCTGGGTGAATCGCTGGGACGCCAAGCGAAACACGTTCCAGGGTGGCGTGCGGCAGTACGGCGGCGTCCGCGAATACGACCTGGGACCCTATGAGACAGGCGTCTGGACGGACTGGGTCATGCACGTCAAATGGTCCTACGACCAGGACGGCATCGCGGAGGTATGGAAGGACGGCCGAAAGGTCATCGACCAGAGCGGCCCGAACGCATTCAACGATGCCCGCGGCCCGTTCTTCAAGATGGGCCTCTACAAGGGCTGGGGTGATCCCGGCACGAGCTGCGATGCCGTCAAAAAGCGCGTCATCTATCATGATGAATTCCGTATGGGAGGTGCTGACGCCTCCTACGAGGACGTCGCTCCCCACCCGCAGGATTGAGCTTCAGAGGGTGTGCGGAAAGTAGCACGGGCATCTTGCCCGTGCCAGGTCAACGCTCGGCAGGGCCAAGATGGTCCTGCGACTGGGCTCGGGGTCCGCAAGGCAGAATTTCGCGTTGGGGGCCCCTCCCAAAGCGTTTTGGGACCCTTCACGGGCAGGATGGGTTCCCAAACGCGATGCTTCGCGTTTGGGGCCCCATGCCCATGCTGCTAAAGAGCAGCTCTCAGGCGTGCAGAGCCTGGCTTGCCCGACGCGGAAGGTTTTGCGCGGTACAGGTCGTGAATTCTTGTTGAGGCGCGAGTGGGGGCAGGCTATAATCGTTCGTGATGCAGGCAAACAACGACATCCTGAGTTTGCTGGAAGCAAGGAGTGCTCAGTTGGCGAAGGAGATACAGCGCGCCGTCATCGTGCAGCCGGGCGCCTTGGGCGATTGCATTCTGATGCTCCCGCTCGTCAAGCTGATCAAGGAAACGCTGGACCTGGGCGGGATCGATATCGTCGCACATACGGAATACGTCGGCATCCTGCCTGAGAGGACGTGCGTGGACGGCGTCCGGTCGATCGATTCGGCGCAGTTGCACAGGCTGTTCGTCGAGCCGACCAAGTTTGACCTGGCCGACCGGGACCCTCTCATCCACATGTTCGCCGATTACTCGCGGATTATCAGCTTTCTGGGTGAGCCGAACAGCGACTTCGAGCAGAACCTGATCTTCACCGCCAATTGCAGCCACAGCGCCGACGTCATCACCCTGCCCCTGAAGCCGCCGCAAGGCAGGCGGCAGCATGTTGCGGAGTTTTACGTGGAACAGTTTGCCCGCCAGAGCGAGCCGCCGCTGGGACAGGTCGGGATCGATATGAAAGGCGTTTCGATCAAGATCACCGAATCGGACCGGGATCGGGGGGTCGATCTGCTGGAGCAGTCCGGAATCGATTTGTCCAGGAGACTGGTGGTCATTCATCCCGGCAGCGGCGGGCAGAAGAAATGCTGGTATCTGGGGAACTTCCTGAGCGTCGCGAAAGGACTGCGCACTCGGGAAGTAGAGGTGCTGTTCCTGCTCGGGCCTGCAGAAGTCGAAAGGCTCCGGCCTTCCGAGAAGATGTGTCTGCACAGCGTGGCGCGGTGCGTCGCGCACCGGTCCCTGCCCGAGGTGATCGGCCTGCTTAGCTGTGCCGACGCGTTCGTCGGCAACGACAGCGGAGTCACACATCTGGCCGCCGGGCTGGGCCTGCGAACGGTGGCCCTGTTCGGCCCTACGGACCCGACCGTGTACGGGCCGCTCGGGCCGGCGGTAACGGTGTTTCAGGAGGCTGAGGACAGCTTCGCCGAAAGACCTTCTCCCGGTCTCCAGAAGACGGTGCTCGCCACCCTGCGCTTCTAGTGCGACATCCGCGCCCGCACCGGTTTTGGCGGCGCCGGTTCGCGCGCCGGCTCTTGAAGCCTCGCCGGCGTCCTTGACGGTTCTGCAGTCCAGGATAGAATATACGCTTTTGGCGATGAGCAGTGACATGCATGGACATACACTTGACGAGATAGCGCAACACGTCGGCGGCCGCGTCTGTGGCGACCCCGACATCATCATCCGCGCCGCTGCTACTCTCGGACAGGCCCAGGCAGGCGATATCAGCTTCCTGGCAAATCGCAGATACGAGCGGCAGTTGAGAAGTACCAGGGCCAGCGCGGTGATCGTGGGCCGGGAGATACCCGAGGCCGGCGTCGCGCTGCTGGTGACGGAAGACCCTTATTTTGCCTTCACCAGGGTGCTGGAGTTTCTGTATGGTTCCCGCAAACACAGGACGGTCGGCATCAGCCCCCGGGCCTCCATCTCCGGCACCGCCCGGATGGGCGCGGGTTGCCACATTCACGACTTCGTAACCATCGCCAACAATGCTCAAATCGGCAAGGGATGCGTGATTTACCCGGGCGCATACATCGGCGAAGAAGTCCGGATCGGTGACGACTGCGTGATTCACCCAAATGCCGTCATCTATGAAGGGTCCAGGATCGGAAGCCGAGTCATCATCAACGCCAACTCGGCCATCGGCGCCGACGGGTTTGGCTATGCCACCCATAAGGGCGTACATCACAAGGTCCCGCAGGTCGGCGGCGTGGTCATCGAGGACGACGTGGAGATTGGCAGCTCCTGCAGCATCGAGCGCGGGACGCTTGGCGATACCGTCATCGGCCAGGGCAGCAAGCTGGGCGATCTGGTGACAATCGGCCACGGGACGCAGGTGGGTCCCTATTGCCTGCTGGTGGCCCAGGCCGGCGTCGCCGGATCGGCCACGGTCGGACACCACTGTACGATTGGAGGGCAGGCCGGCGTTGTCGGTCACATCACAATTGGAAACAATGTTACGATCGGTGGGCGAGCGGGCGTCGTCAACAGTGTTCGGGATGGCAAGACCGTGCTGGGCGCTCCGGCCCTCGATGCCGGCCAGGCCCGGCGGGCTTATTCGATGATCCCTTATCTGCCGCAGATGCGCCAGGACATCCGCACCCTGCAAGGCCAGTTGCAGAGGATGATGGCCCAGATGGAAGACACGCCCGACGATCCGGTCGAGCCGCAGGATATCGAGTGAGCCGGGTTCAACCTGATTCTCGCATGTCCCATTCGAACACAATCGGTTTGATCGCAGGGGGCGGTCAGCTTCCCTTCATGGTCGCGGCGGGAGCCAGAAGGCAGGGGTGCAAAGTCGTCTGCGTCGGGCTGGCGGGTTATGTCGAGGAGGACCTGGCCGGGGAAGTGGACGTATTCTATCGTGCCGCCGTTGCCCGGCCGGGCGGGTGGATACGAAAGCTCAGAAAGCACGACATCACCAGTGCCGTCATGGTCGGGCGCGTGACGAAATCGCACCTGTTTACGCCCTGGCGCATTCTGCAATACCTGCCCGACTGGCGGGCCTTTCGGATATATTATTGGCGCTTGCGCGGCAAGAGCAAACTGACGGATACGTTGCTGTCGGCACTGGCCGACGAGTTGGCCAGTGGCGGCATCCGCCTGGAGAACACGACGATGTATTGCCGGGAACATCTGGCCGGGGCCGGCGTCATGACCAGACGCCGGCCGGGGCGACAAGTCGAAGACGACATCGAATTCGGCTGGCCTCTGGCCAAGAAGCTGGGCGAGATGGATATCGGCCAGGCGATCGCCATCAAGGAGAAGGAGGTCATCGCCGTGGAGGCCATCGAGGGTACAGCGGAAATGATCAAACGAGCCGGCGCGCACTGCAAAGCCGGCGGCTGGACGCTGGTCAAAACCTCCAAGCCGCAGCAGGACATGCGATTCGATGTGCCCTGCGTGGGACCCGAGACCATCCGGGACCTGGCCGCCCATGGGGGCAAGTGCCTCGTCATCGAGGCAGACAAGACGATCATCGTCGATAAGCCCCGGACGCTTGCCCTGGCCGACCAACTGGGTATTCCCGTCGTCGGAATCCGAGCCGAGCCACAACTCACCTGAACCGATTCCGGGCGGTACGGCCGAAAACGCTTCATCCCTTCAGATGGCGGTTGCCGTACATCTTTTCGTAGTACTGCTGGTATTCGCCGGAGACGACGTTCGCCAGCCACTCTTGGTTGCCCAGATACCAGTCGATGGTTTTCGCAATGCCCTGCTCGAAGGTCACGGATGGTTTCCAGCCCAATTCATTCGTGATCTTGCTGGCGTCGATAGCGTACCGGCGGTCGTGCCCGGGCCGGTCAGTGACGTGCCGGATCAGCGTCTGCGGCTTGCCGAGGTGAGAAAGGATATGGCCGACGACTTCCAGGTTCGGTTTTTCATTGCAGCCGCCGATGTTGTAGACCTCTCCGGGCGACGCCTCTTCCAGCACCCGCCAGATCGCCGTGCAGTGGTCGTACACGAACAGCCAGTCGCGGACCTGCAAGCCGTCGCCGTAGACGGGCAGCTCCTTATCGCGGAGAGCGTTGTGAATCATCAGGGGGATGAGCTTCTCGGGAAACTGGTACGGCCCATAGTTGTTGGAGCACCGGGTGATGTTGTACTTGAGGCCCCAGGTATGGCCGAATGCCCTCACGAGGTGGTCCGCCGCCGCCTTGCTCGCGGAATACGGCGAATTCGGGCTCAGTGGCGTCTGCTCCGTGAATTTCCCGTCCGGCCCGAGTGAGCCGTAGACCTCATCGGTGGAGACCTGGATGAAGCGATCGACGTTCTTATCGCGGGCCGCCTGCAACAGCGTCAGCGTGCCGGTGACATTGGTCTCGATGAAGACCTTGGGGCCTGTGATGGAACGGTCCACGTGACTCTCGGCCGCAAAATTGATGATCGCATCGATCCCGTGCTCATCGATGAGCTTCTCGACGAGCGCGCCATCGCAGATATCGCCGTGCACGAATCGGTACTGGCGGTGGTCGCGGAACTCGATGAGGTTCTCGAGGTTGCCCGCGTAGGTCAGCTTGTCGAGATTGACGACGAAACAATCCGGGTGCTCGGCGAGCGCCATACGGACAAAGTTGCTCCCGATGAAACCTGCGCCACCCGTAACGAGAATCCGTCTCATATCTGCCTCAAGAATTCGCCCAGGGACTCCTGCCAGGGCCGGGCAGGCTCGCTTCGTAGCCTCTGCACCTTGGTACAATCGAAGCGGCTGTTGAGCGGCCGGGCCGCCGGAGCCGGATAATCGCTCGTACGGCAAGGACGCAACTCGGCCTTCAATCCAAGACGTCCGAGAATGAAAGCCGCCATCGCGTAGCGGCTGACATACCCCGCGCTGGCAAAGTGATACACACCCTCGACCATTCTCTCGGACAGATCACAGACGGCCCCGGCCACTTCGGTCGTCGCCGGGGGCGAGCCAACCTGGTCGGTGACAACACTGAGGGTGTCAGTCGTCCTGGCCTGCTCCACGAGCTTGGTGACGAAATTCTTCCCGTACAGGCCGTACGTCCATTCGAGCCGAACGATACAGTGGGAGCAGCCGCTCTCGCGCAGGAGCCGCTCGCCGGCCAGCTTGCTTTTGCCGTATTGGTTGATGGGATTCGTGGCATCCGTCTCAACATAGGGCCTGTCCAGCCTGCCGTCGAAAACGAAATCCGTGCTGATGTGGAGCACCCATTTGTCGTCCTGCCGGGCCAGCTCCCCCAGACGACCGACGGCCGCGCCGTTCACGCGATGGGCAAGCTCCGCCTGGCCTTCCGCACCATCCACGTTGGTGTAGGCGGCACAATTGACGATGAGGTCGACATCGCGGACCACTTGTCGGAGGTGCTCGGCATTCGTGATGTCGCACTCCGGCAGATCGTAGACCCGGACGTCGAACCCCCGCCGCGTGCAGGCGGCCGCCAGGTCCGTCCCGAGCATGCCCCTGCCCCCGAGAATAGCCATCGTCCTGCTACCCATCCCGCCGTGTCCAATCATAGGGAATGTCGTTGTCATGAGGGTGCGTGCGAAATTCATCAGGGTCCGCGTAGTTGTACGCCTCGGAAACCACGTTGACGATGATGGCTTCCGCCTGGCCCACGCACATCCAGCCGTGCTGCACGCCCGGCGGAATCCGTATCAGGCCGGGACAATGCTCGCCGAGATAGACCTCGTGCACCGTGCCGCGGGTCGGCGAATCCGGCCGGGCATCGTAGAGTCCGATCTTCACCAGGCCGCGAACGACGTATAAATGGTCGAACTGCTTGCGATGATGGTGCCACGCCTTCACAACCCCCGGATGCGTGGTGGTGAAATAGACCTGGCCGAATTTCTCGAACCACGGGTCGTCCGAGCGCAGAATCTCCCCGAGCCTGCCGCGCTCGTCCGGGATCACCTTGGTCCGGTGGGCGCCGAAGCCTTCGATAAGCCCACCCGAGCTGCGGACAATCAGCCCTTCATCCACCAGGACAACCTTCAAGGGTAAAACCTGCTTGGTCATTGGGGCGGCTCCCTAATCACCAACTCGCTGGCCCTGACGAGCGACTCGAACGTCCCCGCATCCGTCCACCAGCCCTCCAGAAGATCGCAGCCCAATTGCCCCGTTCGGATGTAGGAATTATTCACGTCCGTGATTTCCAACTCCCCCCGGCCCGACGGCTTGAGCGTTCGAATGATATCGAAGACCCCGCCGTCGTAGAAATAGATACCCGTAATGGCATAGTTGGATTTGGGTCTTTTGGGTTTTTCCTCGATGCAGAGGACCTTCCCGTCGCAGATTTCCGCCACGCCGAACCGTTCCGGGTCCGGCACCTGCTTGAGCAGCAACCGGGCGCCCCCGTCCTGCTCCACGAACCGCTCGGCGTGTATTTTGAGATTGGACTGAAAGATGTTGTCGCCGAGAATGACGGCCATCGGCTGCCCGTTCGCGAAGTTCTCCGCCAGCCCCAGGGCCTGGGCGATCCCGCCGGCCTTGTCTTGGACCTTGTACGTGAATCGGCACCCGAACTCCCGGCCCGAGCCCAGCAAACCCACGACATCACCCATATGCTCGATGCCGGTCACGATCAGGATCTCCTCGATCCCGATGCCGGTGAGCTTCTCAATCGGGTAGTAAATCATGGGTTTTTGGCCAACCGGCAGCAGGTGTTTGTTGGTCACGTTCGTCAGCGGCCGCAGGCGCGACCCTGTGCCGCCGGCCAGCACAACTCCTCTCAAGCTCATATGATCGTCTCCCAAAGGCCTTAGAGATAGCGGAAAACCACATGAATTCTACGCGTTTGCCGCCGACGCGTCAACCAGGACTCGTCCGGGCGCCCTGCCGACGCACTCCGGCACGTTCATCACCCATCAGGTCGCCGGTCGTCCGAAACGCCGCGCCCTTCCGCGACTCCGCGGGTCGGCCGGGCTCTCATTCACGTCCTATATTCGCCCTGGCCGCACCGTCCTGGCAACCTCGTATCGACCGTTTTCCGAAACGACTCAAATCTGACGGCGTAGAGGCGAATGGTTATTCGTCCCCTGCCATCCGCAAACGCGAAGTCCTGGGTTCGGGGAGCCCCTTCATTTCATTCAGCCTGACAGACGCTGTCTGCCCCGCAGAATGCAGTCGCACACCGCGGGCAGGGTGCGGTCGGTTTTCGGTGGCAGAGACCGCATGGATCAGGAAAGGCCGTCGCAAAAGCGTGTTTTGTCATAGCGAGCGGAGCGAAGCGTAGTCGAGGGACCCCAAAACGCGCTATTTCGCGTTTTGGGAGCCCAACCCTCTCCACTCCGGCCTCTGGCCTCCGGTCGAAATGACAGCGGCCGAGAGCAGACCAGAATCCGCCACCGCATTCCGGCCGCACCCTGTGGGCAGGGTGCACGTCATGTTTGTAGGTAGATTCGGCGAAGACCCTCTGGAACTGTCATTTCGACCGGAGGCCAGAGGCCGGAGCGGAGAAATCTGGCTATGGACAAGAGGCACCTTCCCTTCG
>CAYFUB010000119.1:0-4207 GCA_964346195.1 uncultured Pirellulales bacterium | reverse complement strand
GCGTCTCGCCGGCAGGCTCGCGAAGGTCCGTAGCGCGCGCCGGAGGTTGCCGGAATCCGCCACTGGATGCCGGCCGCACCGGTGGGCAGGCAAGGGATGCACCGGCGGGGAATTTTTTTGGAAAAATTTTCAGATTTTTGTTGACGGATTGGTCAAATGACCATACATTGACGGATGGCTTGCGGCAGACGGTTGTGGCGGCGGCCCAAACAGGATCGTCGGCGTAGTGGATTCGAGGGATTGACGATGGAGCCATTGACGGAGAAACAACAGCGGGTTCTGGAGTTTGTCGAGGGTCGGCTGGGAGCGAATGACCCGCCGAGCCAGCGGGAAATCGCGGACCATTTCGGCCTGGCCCAGAACGCGGTGTATCAACTGGTCAACTACCTCAGGAAGAAGGGCTATCTGGTGGATAGCGGGGGCCACCGGGGCCTGCGGCTTTCGGAGGAGTATCTTCAGGAGCGGCGGGACACGGAGGGGCTTCCTCTTATCGGACGGGTGGCGGCGGGGACCCCGATCCTCGCCGAGGAGAATATTGAGGGCTATGTGGACGTAGGCGAACTGTTCGGGCGGAGGAAAGGGATGTTTCTGCTGCGCGTCGCCGGCGACAGCATGGTCGATGAGGGGATCATGGACGGCGATTACGTCGTCGTCAAAGCCGGGCCGGCCATCGAGAACGGGCAGATCGGGATCGTCCTGCTCGATGATGAGGCGACCGTCAAGCGGGTGTCCATCGGGAAGGACCGCATCGCCCTGAAGCCGGCCAATCGACGGGCCGGGTATAAGACCAGATACATCAAACGGTTTGATAAGGATATTCGCATTGTAGGTAAGGTCGTTGGTTGTATCCGGACAAGCATTAAATGAGTCGTGTGAAAGCACGAATGTCGAAACTCGACAACTCCGCCAAAGGAGGATGCCTGTTGCCTCGTGTCGTTCGGAAAAATCCGAGACAAACCTCAATGACCGAACGATCCGATGTCCAGATGGCAGAGGCGGGGTGAGGTTCGGCGGCAGTCTGTTTTTGTCATTGGTGCCTCGTGTTTCGGATTCGTTTCGGATTTCGAGATTCGAATTTCGGAATTTGGATTTCGTCTTTTACGATGGGATAGACGATGGTTTGTCCTGTGTATATCGGCATCGCGGGGTGGTCCTACCCGGACTGGGAGGGGATTGTCTATATGGACCGCAAGGCGGACCAGCTTGAGTACGTCAGCGGGTTCGTGGACTGCATTGAAGTGAACGCCACGTTTTACCGGCCGCCGGTCGAGCGGATGACGAGGTCGTGGCTGGAGCGGACGGCCCAGCGGCCGGGCTTTTTCTTCACGGCCAAGCTGCACCAGAGTTTCACGCACGAGGGCAAGATCGACACGGCGGTCGTCAGGCAGTTTCACGACGGCTTTCGGCCGATTCTCGACGCCGGGAAGCTCAAGCACCTGCTGGCCCAGTTCCGGTATGATTTCCTGGACAACCCGGCGAACCGGCAGCACTTGGCAAAGCTCGTCGGCCAGTTCCGCGATGCGTTTCGCCTGGTCGTGGAGGTACGGCATAAATCGTGGGAAAAGGAGGATGCCCTGAGCTTTCTCCGGGATCTCGGCGTCGCCGTGGCCAACCTGGACTATCCGACCTCGACGCAATCCTTCAACCTTCAGCAGTGCACGGTTGGCAAAGACGGCTATTTCCGCATGCACGGACGCAATAAGGAGAAGTGGTTCAGCAAGTCCAGTCGCGACGAGGTGTACAATTATTTGTACAATCAAAAAGAGCTGGCCGTCATCAAGGAACGGCTCGACAGCCTGGGCAAGGCCTTCGAGTCGCTGACCGTGATCGCGAATAATCATTACCGGGGAGCCGAGTTGGCCAACGCCATCGAATTGAAGGCACTGGTCACCGGCCAAAAGCAACCAGTACCAGAGGGGCTTTTGAGAACCTATCCAGACCTGGCAAAGATCGCCAAAGAATGAACCATCCAGACTGACCGGCCTGTGAACACACAGAAGCACGGCAGGGATACGACGGGGGATGCTGTCCCTGGGGACGGTCTCGGAGGAGTGTCTGTCAGCCTGCCGAGCCGCGGGTCGTAAAACCAGAGCGCCGAATGATGTGGTGAAAACCTCACGGCTATTGGTGCGCGCATAAGCACCGCATTCAGACTGTGAAGAAACGTGTGATATGCATTGGGAAAATTTCTCGCGTGTCAGGGACTGTGTCATCCTGAGGCGAAGCCGAAGGATCTGGCCATCGAAAGGGAGGTTTCTCTCGCGCGCAGGCCAGATCCTTCACTCCGCTACGCTTCGTTCAGGATGACAAATATACGCACGGATTAGCCATAATCCGTACAATACATTACTACGCGTTCGGGCGGGGAAGGTATGCGCATGGCGGCGTTGACGTGCCGGAGTTTTTACAGCCTCCTGAGGGGGGCGGTGTCCGTGCTGCGGTGGGTGCAAAAGGCAGCCGCATGCGGCTATGGGGCCGTGGCTCTGGCGGATGTCAATTCGATGTCGGGGGTCGTGGACTTGTGCAAGGCCGCGGAGAAAGCGGGCATCCGGCCGATAGTCGGCGTGGAGATCCTGACCGAGAGCCAAAGGGCGATCCTGCTCGCTGAGAACGACATAGGCTACAGGAACCTGTGTCGAATCACCACGGCGCGAAATCTGACGGCGAGCTTCGACCGGGCGTGGTCGGTTTTCGGTGGCAGAGACCGCATGGATCAGGAAAGGCCGTCGCAAGGGCGTGTTTTGTCATGTCGAGCGGAGCGAAGCGTAGTCGAGATATCTGGCTACGAATTGGGCGTGTCGCCCTTCGCGGCCAGATTTCTCCGCTCCGGCCTTCGGCCTCCGGTCGAAATGACAGCGGCTGAGAGCAGACCAGAATCCGCCACCGAATGCCGACCGCACCCCTTCGACCTTGTCGAGCAATTGAGAGTCGATGGTGGCGGCGTAATCTGCATTTGTTCTCAGGTGAAGCTGCTGGATGGATTGAGGGAAGTCTTGCCCCGGGACTATCTGTTTGCCGGTTGCGGTGACGCGAAAGCAGCCGAAGGTGTAATCGCTCGCGGCATGGAACCGATTGCCGGGACCGGCGCCAACTGGCTGGACAGCCAGGACATAGAGGTTGCCAAGCTCCTGGCGCGGATTCGGCAATTGAGTGTCACCGGCTCCGGGCCCGAGGACCATTTCGGCTTTGGCACACTTGTTCCCATGGATGAGGTTGAGCGGAAGTTCCGCGGCTGTCCACGAGCGCTGGCGAACGCGGACCGACTTGTCGAGCGGTGCGACTTGCGGCTGCTGGGCGGCAAGCCGATTCTCCCCCGCATCAAGCTGGGCCGGGGGACAACCGGCGACAGGGAACTGGCCCGGCTCTGTCATGTTGGCCTTGCTAGGCGATACAGTCCCGCCGGTCACGCGGTGATCAAGCGGCTGGAGTACGAACTGGCGACCGTGAGAAAGAACGGGTTTAGCGACTACTTCCTCGTGGTCCACGAGATCGTCAGTTTCGCCAAGCGCAGCGGTATCCCGGTCGAGGTGCGCGGCTCAGCCGCCGGCTCGCTGGTCGCGCATGTGCTGGGCTTCACGCGGGTCTGTCCCATCGAGAATCGCCTCTATTTCGAGCGCTTCATGAACCCCGGCCGGACCGATTGTCCCGATATCGACATCGACCTTTGCTGGCGCCGGCGCGACGAGGTCATCCGCTTCTGCTACGAGCACTGGGGCTTCGAGCGGGTCGCGATGGTTTGCAACATCAACCGGTACCGGCTGCGCAGTGCGATTCGCGATGTGGGCCGGGCGCTGGGCCTGGAGCCGGTCCAGATCAACCAGTTGGCCCGGGAAGGCAAAATCAAGAGGACTTCGCCTGTATACCGGCTGGCCGAGAAGCTGATCGGCATTCCGCGGCACCTGGGCGTCCATTGCGGCGGGATTGTCGTCACGCCGCACCCCGTGTGCGAGAGCGCCCCGCTGGAGCGGGCGAATAAGGGTGTCATCATTACGCAGTATGACAAGGACGCCGCCGAAGCGGTCGGCCTGGTGAAAATCGATCTGCTGGGCAACCGCTCGCTCTCGACCGTCAGCGAGGCGATTCAGCTCGTCAGTGCCGGAGGCAACGGCCACGGCGATCGCCAAGTCCCGAAAGGGGCCCCTTTGGCAGCGTCGCCGTCTTCGGCGACGGGTGGCAGCGTCAAGGCCAAAGGCCTTGGCGATGGTCC
>CAYFUB010000118.1:0-17510 GCA_964346195.1 uncultured Pirellulales bacterium | reverse complement strand
ACGCTGGCCACGAAGATCACGTTGTAGGCAACGATGTGGAGTGTGCCGACGGAAGTGTTGGCCCAGATGACCACGGCCACCGCGGCGGCGGCCAACTCCGCCATGACACCCGCCATTCCTACGGCGGCTCTGTGCCATTTGCTCCGGAAGGCCCACGCACTGGAGGCATCCACGTACGGCAGGGGGAACAGCACGAGGATCATCACGCCCATCTTGTGCACCTCGCCACCATGGCCGTGGAGCCGCCCGAACTGCTTGCACGCGAAGGCATGACTGAACTCGTGAAAGACTTTGACCAGGACAAAAGCCAGGTATAGGAAAATGAAATTGTCGGGGTCCAACACATTGGAGCTTTGGTGAACGAGCGCTCCGAGGTTGCCGATCACGAACCAACCTCCCGTCCCGATCAGTCCCAGCCAAAGCAGCAGTCCGGGCCAACTGAAGACCCGGCCCAACAAGCCCGCCCAGCGGTCCAGAAAGCGGTTCGGGTCCAGCAGCGGGATCCGTGCGAACAGCAGGCTCATCAGATAACCCTGGACTTCCCGCGTGATTCTCCCGCGCTGGCGGTTGAAGAGCGCGTCACTATCCGGCGTCAACTCCGCGTACAGCAGATTGGCGGCGTGCAATTGCCCCAGAAGTTGGATAACCTCGCCCTGCGTGGGAGCCCGGTCGCCCAGCTTGTCGTTGCAGACCCGCCAGGCCTCGGCCACGGTCCGGCGGCCGTTGAGCAGGCCGATGAATCGATATCCTTCCTCACCGACGCGCGAAAACTCGTCATTGGCGGGGTTTTCGAGGACGTACCACGGCTGGCCTCGAAAATGCCGGCGATGCACGCGCACGCCCGCGAGCAGCCGGGGACGCAGTTCTGCCACGCGGTACCACGCCTCGTGAAATGTCGGTCGCTCTACGGCCATCGAACGTCTCCGCTCTCTACAGCCACAGCTTCATGCGGATCCAGTTGGTGAGCTTGCGAGTCCAAATCCAGGCGTAGGGTCGCCGGTCGATCATGATCCTGGCCACGCCTTCCATGCCCGGCCGCATCCAGGGATGGACCTCCAACAATCGGACACGGACTTTGAGGATGTTCTGCTGTTTGACAACCTCGGCAATCGGGTTGACGCGCTCGACCTCGAACGCGACGCGCCGGCCGGGATAGGATGCCGTAGCCAGATAGCCCCGCTGGCCCACCCGAACGTCGGTGATCTGGTCCTCCGCCACGTGCAGGACCGCCCGCAACGAATGCAGCGGCGTCACCTGAAAGAGCACGTCGCCCGTCTTTACCGGCGCCCCGATCCGACGCTTGAGGTCACCTGCCACGACGGTCCCATCCAAAAGAGAGGTAAGGTTGGCCTGCGCGATCCGGTATTCCAGCAGGTCAATCTGGGCCTGGGCCTTTTGTGCGTTGGCTTCGGCGATCTGGGCCTGGGCCGTCTGTCCATCGCGCATGGCCGCGGCCATCTGCTTGAGATAACCGGCCTTCTCCGCCCTGGACTCCGCCAGCCTCAGGCGCAGCTCCGCCGTATCCAGCTCGGCCAGGGATGTCTCATGGGCCCGAACCGAGTCGCCCACTTCCACATTGACGGTCTTGATATAGCCGTCGAACGGCGCCGGGACGATCTGCCTTTCCATGCCCTCCAGGACAAAAGAGGCTTCGGCCCGATAATCCCCTCTCGCAAAGACCAGAAAAGCGATTGCCGCCAGAAGGACAAGCGTCAGCATCTTGGCCCACGTGTGACGGGGTCCCACAATCCGCGTCAGGCTGCTCTTCAGGCCGTCGGCGATCTTAGCGCCCAGCCAGCGATCCTGCTGACGCACCGCCACCAGCCGAGTTGTGCACAACTCCAAGGCCAGTCGAACCGATTCAATCTCGTCGGCCGTGAACGGCCGGTCCACAGGCCGCTCGAGCGTCACGACACCCCAGCCCTTCGCACCGTCACGGATGGGCAGGCTGGCGAGAGCCAGCGGACCATGTCGTCTGGACAGGTCCCCGGCGGCCCTGTCAATGCAGGTGGAGTCCGCCGAAGCCGGGCAGATCACCTCACAATCCTGGTCCAAGCACTCCTCCATCGCGGACTCGAGGTCTTGCACGAACTCCATCTTGCGGCTGAAGCTCTCGGTATGACTCAGAGCCTTCACGTGGATGTATCGGCCCTGGAGCAGACCCAGGCTGACGCGGTCACACTGCCACTGGGAGGCCACCTCGTTGCAGAAGGCCATCGCCATACTACCGAAACGACGGTGCTGGTTAAGCGCGGCAAGCGTCTCCATCGCCTGGCGAAGCCGTCGAAGATCGAGTTCCTTCTTCTGCAGGGGCGGCCGCGATTGCGAGAGAGTCAGCAGCGAGACACCCAATTCCAACCGCTCCTGAACCGTTGGCAGGGCCGTCTCCCCCGCGGCATGGACTAGAAACACCGCCGCTGCAAGCGGCGCCTCCGCCAGAGTAAATGGTATTGAAACGATGTGCTGCAGGGCGTGTTCACCGGGCGGGTCGTCCGGCGTCCACTCCACCTCGGCCACTCGATTCATCCGGATACTCTCGTGGGTGAGAGCCGCTGCCGGGCCCAACCAGGCCGGGAGGTCGCCGTCTTCCCTCCGCTCCGGATATAGAGCCAAAACGTCCACTCGATTCTCTGCGCCAACGCGCAGGATTGCCCCTTCACGGGCAGGCCCCAACCGACACTCGGCGGCAAGGAAACTGGACAGGAACCAGCCAAGCAAGCCATCGTATCGGACCAACCTCGGGACCACGGTGCCGCGCGCCGGCTCACTAGCAAGTTGAGTTGGACCGGAGTAAGGTCGTGGATTCATGCCGCACGCTCCTGGTCGCCACGATTGACATGAACACATCCGCGACGACGCGGCTGTCCTTCGAATTGACACACATCGGCCATCTCATATCCCTGGTTGAAGCCTGAACGTCCGGGAAAGCAAACCATCTTTGGTTCTATCGTCATAAATCACGGGTTAGATAAGACAATATCGACCGTGGGCAACGGTCCTTCCGCCGCCGTTTTCCGGACGCCTGCCCGGGGAACCTGGCCGCAAGTTGACGGGAGACCTGAACCAACAGACCGGCACAGACCCATGTGCCGCATGGGGTGGCGATCCCTGCAACTTCTGCAGGGCAAAGGAGTCCCCATAACCGAAATCGTTCCGAAGGATAATCCTCGCCTTCATGCGGAGTGGTCCCAGTATCCGGGCGAGACAGGCAAGATGCGCGCTTATCGGGCCTGCCCGAAAGCCAGTCTGGCCGCTTCCCCGAAGGCCCCAACTTTAGAACTTGTCGTAGAAGACATCCTCGGGGCGCAGGCCTTTTGCGGTAAGGACCTGTGTGACGGCCTCGATCATCGGCGGCGGTCCGCAAAGGAAGGCCTGACGCGGGACGCTGGACTCCAGGTATTTGTCTACAGACAAATGAATGAAGCCCGTCTCGCCGTCCCAGTTGTCGGTCTCGGCCTGATAATCCGACAGGGCGTAGACCACGTGGAAGTTGGGATGCTTCTGGGAGAGAGCCCGGAATTGATCGAGATAGAACACGTCCTGCGTCGTGCGGCACCCGAAAAAGAGCCAGCACGTGCGTTCCGGCCACCGGTCGTAGAGCGTGTAGATGATGTTCTTCACGGGGGCCATGCCGCAGCCGCCGCCGACGCACACGATCTCTACAGACGGGTCTTCGTTGAGATAGAACTCGCCGTAAGGACCCGTGAAATTGACCCTGTCTCCGGGTTTGACGTTGTGCAGGTAGGTCGAGCCGATTCCGCCCGGGACCAGCCGGACCATGAGCTCGACGGCATGGCGGTCATAGGAGGGCGAGCTGATCGAGTAGGCTCGGAAGACCGGGCCGTCGGGCGACGGCGCCTGGATCTGGACGTACTGTCCCGGCCGCTGCGAGATCTCGGCGGGCTCGTCGAGCCGTATCCGAAGCTCTTTGATGTCGTAGGTCAACGGGACCGTGCTCTCGATCGTCGCATCGAACATCCGGACGTTCAGAAGGTCCGACGGGATCTTGATGAAGATGTCTTCGCGAATCTTGACCTGGCAGGCCAGGCGCGCGTTCGAGCGTACCTCCCGGCGCGTCAGGTACGGCAGCTCGGTGGGCAGAACGGGGCCGCCGCCCGAGGTGACGGTGACCTTGCAGTGGCCGCAGGAGCCTTTGCCGCCGCAGGCCGAGGGGATGAAGATTTCGTTGCCGTACAAGGCGGCCAACAGCGTCTGGCCCCCCTGCACCTCCAGCGGCTTCTCACCGACATTGATGTCGAGCTTGCAGATGCCGTAGTTGACCAGCACGCGCGCCGCGATCATCAACAGCGCCGCCAGGGACATGGTCACACCGGCAAAACACGCGACGGACAAGACGAAGAGCCTAATCTCCATTTTGTAGAACTCCACTATTGGATCGAGACCATACCCGCAAAACCCATAAAGACCATCGCCAGGACACCTGTGATGATCATCGCGACAGGAACGCCCTGGAACGGCTCGGGCACGTTGCTGTAGCGCATCTTCTGCCGCAGGCCCGCCATCAGGAGGATGGCAAAGGCCCACCCCAGCCCGGCGCCCAGGCCGAACCCGATGGTCTGAAAGAACGTGTACTGCCGAATCACCATGAACAGGGACGCCCCGAGAATCGCACAGTTGACCGTGATCAACGGCAGGAAAATGCCGAGGGCGAAATACAGCTTCAGGCTGAACCGCTCCACGAACATCTCCACGAACTGCACGAATGCCGCGATGACCGCGATGAAGATAATGAACTGCAGATGGTCAAGACCCCAAGGGAGCAGCACATAATGGTATATGCCGTAGTTGATTGCGGTGGTCGCGGTCATGACGAACGTGACGGCCGCTCCCAGACCCAGGGCGGTCCCGATCCGGCTGGAGCAGGCGATGAACGAGCACATCCCGAGGAAGTTGGCCAAGAGGATGTTGTTCGTAAAGATGGCCGCGATGAGAATCACAAGGGCGGAAGGCTGGTTCATTTCTTGGTCTCCTCCGGTTTGCACTTGACGGTGTTGAAGAAGGCAATGATGACGCCGAGCATGAAGAACGCGCCGGGCGCGAGGATCATGATCTGGTTGGGCGTGTACCACCGGCCCGCCAAGACGGTGTAACCCAGCACCTGGCCGGTTCCGAGCAGCTCCCGGAAGAAACCGATAGCCGCGAGCACGGCGGCGTAACCAAGCCCGTTGGCGAAGCCGTCCACCATCGACAGCACGGGCCGGTTCTGCAGGGCGAATGCCTCCGCGCGGCCCATGATGATGCAATTCGTGATAATCAACCCGACGTAGGGACCGAGCTGCTTCGACATCGGCCAGTAGAACGCCTTGAGGAACTGGTCGAAGAGAATCACGAACGTGGCGATGATAGCCACCTCGGCAATCATGCGGATCCGGTGCGGCGTGTAGTTCCGCAGCAGCGATACCAGCAGGTTGGAACCCACGTTCACAAAGATCAGGGCCCCGCCCATCACCAGCGAAGTCTCCAACCGATTCGTCACCGCCAGGGCCGAGCAGATTCCCAGCATCTGAATCGCCAGCGGGTTGAACGTCCAGGCGCCCTCTTTCAAGGTCGCCAGCCCCTTGCCGCCGCAAAAACCCTTTCGTTCACAAGGGGCGGCACAGACGGGCGGCACCGTCGCAGTCGAACTACCGTTGCTCATTGGTCTCCTCGACGAACTTGGTCATGATGTTATCAAGAATCGCTTGAAGCTTGTCGCACGTCATCGTGGCGCCGGTGATCGCGTCCACCGAGTTGTGACCCGGCTCGGCCGTGCCGATGGTGACGCCGATCCGGCCGGCCTCATCGACGAGCGGTTTTCCCACGAACTGGTCCCGGAACCAGGAAGAGGCGATTTCGCCTCCCAGGCCGGGCGTCTCCTCCTGGTGAGAGAAAGTGATGGCCCGGATCGTCCTGAGGTCCGGCTCCACCGCCAGGAACCCCTCGATCTTCCCCCACAACCCGGGCCCGATGAACCGCACGGCGACGGCTTTCGGCTTGTCCGGTGCTTCCGGCGCAGCATACAGGTACAACGTGAGAGCGCCGCGTTCCTCCTCGCGGACATTCTCCTCGAACTTCTTCAGCAGTTCCGCGGCCGATTCCCCCTCTTCCAGCGGAACGTTCAGCGCCGCGAGGATATTCAGCCTCTCTTCCAACAGCTCGTTGTTCTCACGATAAGGCTTGGTGAAGGTCGCCGCACTGGTCAACAGCAAGGCACAAGTCGTGCTGAGAATGCCGGCGAAACCGATGGTATGGATATTATCCTTCAAGTTTCAGTCTCCTCATGCGAATCCCGAAAACCGCTTCGTCAAAGATCGGCGCAATAATGTTGCCCAGGAGGATGGCGAATGTCACGCCCTCGACATAGCCGGTGAAATTGCGAATCAGGACCGTGACCGCCCCGATGACGGCCCCGTACAACCACTTGCCCGCGTTGGTGGAAGGGCTGGTGACCGGGTCGGTCGCCATGAAGAAGGCCCCGAAGAGCAGGCCGCCGGCGCTGAGATGCCACAGGGCCAACCCGAACCGGTCGGGCTGGGCGTGGTGGAGGATGGCCGCCAGCGCGGCGAACGAGGTCAGGATGCTCGCCACGATGCGCCAACTGGCCACCCGCGTCAGCAGCAGGAACGTGCCCCCGGCGATGATGGCCAGCGCCGAGGTCTCGCCGATACTGCCCGCGACGCTGCCCACGATCATGTGCGCCAGAGAGGCGAATTCCCCCTGCTTGGCGAGTGCCAGCGGCGTTGCGCTCGTCACGGCGTCAACGTTCGAGGCATCGACGTAGTGAAAGAGCCGGCTGAAGTCCGCGGCCGGCTTGAGCCAACTGGCGGACATGGCCTTCGGGTAGGCCAGCGCCAGGAAGCAACGGCCCACGAGGGCTGGGTTGAACAGGTTGCGGCCGGTGCCGCCGAAGACTTCCTTGCCCACGAACACGCCGAAGGCCACCCCCAACGCCACCATCCAGAACGGGGTCCCCGGCGGCAGGATCATCGGAAACAGCATCCCCGTGACCAGGAAACCCTCGTTGATCTGCTCCTTCCGCACCATGGCGAAGAGCACTTCGACCGCCCCGCCGGCGGCGTAGGAGACCACGATCATGAAGGCGAACCGCAGACCAAAAAAGAAGAAGCCCGCCGCGATGCACGGCACCAGCGCGACGATGACCATCGACATGAATCGTTTCAGATCGATCGGGTCACGAACGTGCGGGGCCGTCGCGGTCGCCGTGGACGGGGCGAAGAAGAAATTCTCCATTGCCTCGTAAACAGGATGGAACGGGTGGAGTTTGCCGCCTTCCTCGAACGAGGGACGAACTCTCTCAAACAGATGCAACAAACCTTTCACGCAGCAACCTCCTTCGCAGCTTCGCTATGGGATTGACTCTCGGCTATTTCCTTTTTCTCCTCCTCGATGAGCCGCTGCGCCTCCATGTACTGTGCGTGCAGATCGATTTTCGACGGGCACACATACGAGCACAGGCCGCACGAGACACACAGGTCCACGCCGGCACGGTTCGCTTCCTCCAGCAGGTCCCGGTGCATGTACTTGTGCAGCAGGTGCGGCATGAGACCCGCCGGGCATACTTCCTCGCAGAAATTGCAGGAGATGCAGGGCCGGCCTTCGCCGCGCATCGCAGTCGTGAGCCGCTCGTTGAACTTCTTCAGCAGCGCGCTCAGGAAGCAGGCCGAATAGCTGCCGCGGTCGGAGCCGGGCCTCACGAACCCCAGAAACTCGCGCCCCTTCGGCTCGCTGAGCACGGTGATCCCCCGGCACTCGGCGCCGACTCCCAGCGCCTGGGCTCCGAGGGCTTCTCCCGTCAGGATGCCGCCGTCAATGACGCGCGGCGTATGCTCGAACACGTACTTGTCGATGATCGCCTTGAGCGGGTAACCCGTCATGACCTTGATGTGAGCAGGAGAGATGACACCGGTCCCGCCCACCGAGATAAGTCGCACCAGACACGGCTTCGACAGGGTCAGCGCCCGGTCGATGGCCAGGACCCCTTCCGTCCGCATCGCCCAGACGGGCCCCTTGTTTCGAGGCAACTCAAGGGCACGGGCGAGAATAGCGAAGTCGTCGTACGGATACGTGAGCGGGATCTCCACCATCTTCACCCACGCATACCCTCGTATGTGATTGCGGATCAGGTCGGCAAACTCCGACTTGATATTGGGGATGACAAGGTAGATCGGTTGATATTCCAGCAGAGACTGAAGGTGCTCCAGACCCCTGGTGAAATTGAGCAAGCGGGTATGAAGTTGCGCGTCGCCTCTGGCCGTGAACGGTTCGAGGCTGATGGTCGAGACAATCAGCGCCTGCGGCGTGCCCAGCGGGTCGGGCAACGTACCCGTATGGGCGTCGTAGAGAAATTGCCAGGCGCCCAGCATCAACAGCTTGTAACGTTTGATGCCCGCGCTGCCGAACTTGCGGCTGATGTGTTGAATCTCCTGCTCATCAACGTCGGCGTGCTCCTGTTCTTTGGCGATGTCCTCGAGCACGATGTGGTCCTGGACCGCGTCCAGTCGCACGTTTCCGGCGCGCGGCGCCAGAAGGGGGACCCCGTGGTTCTCGAGGTCCCGCGCCAGGGCGTCGCCGGCGCCGACGTGCTGGCCCTCTTCGACGCGCAGGTCGCTGAAGCGAAAGCGCCGACTCCGGAGAGGCAGGTAGAGCGTTTTCTGCTCGGGCATGACCTTGACCGTGGGGTCCGGCCGGCCGTGCAGCAGCACGTTGTAACCACCCTTGAATCTCATTCAATCAACCTTATTCAAAATCCAACTCAATGCTGCGAACGCGACCGTCCAGACGGCTCTTGAGCCGAAAGCCGCTCTTGTGCAACACGGCCAGCATCGCCATGTTCTCGGCGAGCACCTCCGCCGTGAACCCGGCGATCCCCTGGCCCCGGGCGACCGTGGCCAGGTACTTCAGCAGGAAGGTGCCGAGGCCGCGGTTTTGCCACTCGTCCCGGACGATGAAGGCCACTTCGGCACGGTTGGTCCCGGGATTGAGGTAGTACCGTCCGACGGCGACGATCTCTTCGCCATAGGTCTCGGGGATCGTCCCGACGATCGCCATTTCGTCGCGAAAGTCGATGTAAACGAAGTCTTGAATCTGCCGCTGCGGCAGCCGCGCCACATCCGACATGAAACGATAATACATGGTCTGCTTCGAAAGTGAGTGGAAGAGCTCCCGCATCTGCGGCTCATCGGTCGGATGCATCGGGCGAAAACCGACCTGCGTCCCGTCGTCCAGGACGGCGGAACTTCTCAAATCCGGCGGCCCCACGTGGATCTTGCCCTCGATGGTCGCCAGGTCCGAACGCACGTAGCAATGCTCGACCGCCTCGCGAAGCAGCCCGGCGCGAAAGTCCGGGTGCGCGATGCTGATCAACGCCATCACGCGCTCCTGCAGGCTCTTGCCGTGCAGATAGGCAACGCCGTACTCGGTGACGACATAATGCACCTCCGCGCACGTGGCGGTGACCGCGGTCCCGTCGCTCAGGTGAGGCACGATGCGCGACTTCGTCCCATCGCACCGGGTGGACTCCAAGGCGATGATCATCCTACCGCCCCGCGCCTTGGCGGTCCCGTGCACGAAATCCGCGTGGCCGGCCATGCCGGAAAATCCCGCCTGCGGGGAATGGGCACAGACCTGCCCCATCAGATCGATCTCCGAAGCCAAGCCGACGGCCACCATGTTCCTCTGCCGGCCAATCACGCCGGGGTCACTCACGTACTCCGCCGAACGTAAACAAAATGCCGGGTTTCTATCCAGATAGCTGTACAATCTCTTGGTGCCCAGACACATGCTGCCAACGATTTTGCCGCGATCGTTACTCTTGCGCACGCCGGTAATCACTCCGGCTTCCAGCAGCTCAATGATCCCGTCACTCAGCACCTCAGCGTGAATGCCAAGATCATGCTTGCCCTTGAGGAACCCCAACAACGCCTGTGGAATCTGATGGACACCGAACTGCACGGTCGAACTATCCGGGATCAAGGCGGCCACATACTCGGCAATCCGACGCGACGTGTCGTCGGGGGCCGGCAAGCCGCTCTCCAGGAGAGGCTCATCAAAAGGCACGAGTATATCAAGATCCTGCACGCGAATCAAGCCGTCGCCCGTGGTCCACGGCATTTTTGTATTCACTTGTGCGATCACCAGACCCGCATTCTCGGCGGCGCTCCTGGTTACGTCTACAGAGATACCGAGCGAACAAAGACCGTGTTCGTTCGGCTCGGTCACCTGGATCAGAGCCACGTCGATGGGCAGCCGTCCGGAACGAAACAGCTCCGGAATATCCGACAAAAAGATAGGGGTATAATCCCCGAGGTGGCGATGCATCTCGGAGTCCACGCCGGCCGCGATGAAGAAAGGTTTGAGACGAAAGCGCCGAGCCAGCTCCCGGTGGCGAGAGGCCGGCTCGCCCAGCATGATCAACTGAACGATTTCCACGTCCTCAAGCTGGTCGGCATGGTCCAACAATGCACGGACCAGGATCTGCGGCTGTCCGCAACCCGTGCCGATGAACACGCGCTGCCCGGGCCGGATGTGTCCGACCGCGTCTGCGGCAGAAGCAGCCATGCTCTGGCAACCCCGAAAGGAACCGGGAGTATCGTTCCGAGTATCGCGCCGGACATTCATTTCCCGATCCCCGCCGTGAAAAGGGTCATTCTCGCGTCAACCACCATCGCCTCTATGCCCACGGGGCCAACCAGGTACGGGTCGATGCTCAGTTCCTTGACCTGTGGGAAATCGGTCGCCAACTGGCTGATCCGTTGCAGCCCGCCGATGATAGCGGAGATATCGATGTCCTCCCGGTTCAGGCCGCCCCGCAGCATCGCATACGACCGCGTCTGAGACAGCATCTCCAAAGCCTCCTCGGCGGTGACGGGCGCCAAATGGCAAGAAAACCCCTTGAGCCGATCCACAAACGTGCCGCCCAATCCGAAGATCAGCAGCGGGCCGAACCGGGGGTCGCACGTCATGCCCAGAATCACCTCCAGCCCGTGACCGCACATCTTTTCCACGTATACCCCGTCCAGGCAGGCGTTGGGCGCACGACGGCCGACGCGAAGCGTCAGCAAGTCGAATGTGTCGCGGACATTCTCCGCGCCCGCGATATTCAGCTTGACGCCGCCAACGTCCGATTTGTGCACGATGTCCGCCGAGACCACTTTCATCGCCACCGGGAACCCGATACGCTCGGCAATCTCGACGGCCTCCTCGGGGGAGTTGGCCATAGCGCCGTCCGGGACGCTCAAGTCGTAGGCCCGCAGGACATCTTTGGTCTGGACTTCCCCGATTCGCAGGTGATTGACGCGAACATGACGCGTGATGATGCGTTCGACCCGGCGCCGGTTCACGGGAAATCGCGTCACCACATATTCGGGCCGGCTGCGCCAGAGCCGGTACTCGTACATGGCGTGCAGCGCGGCCACCGCGCGTTCCGGCGACGAATAGACCGGCAGATGGCCACCACTCCAGCGCCGGTCATTCGGCTCGCCTATGAAAACGAGCAACAGCGGCTTATCTCCCTGTGTTTTCGTGGCGACAGCCTGGATGGTTTCCAATGGCTGCGTCATGGCGTGCGGCGTCAGAATGACAACGACGGCATCAACGGCTTCATCGCGCTGCGCCGCGGCCACCGCGGCGGCATATCGTTTCGGGTCGGCGTCGCCCAGCATGTCGATCGGGTTGCAGGTGCCGGCCGCGGACGGCAGTTCGCCCTTTAGCTTTTCCACGACCCGGCTGTCCAGCTTGGCCAGTTGCAGGCCGGACCGCTCGATCGCATCGGCCGCCATCACCGCCGGTCCCCCGGAGTTGGTAATGACCGCAACGCGGTCGCCGCGCGGCAGCGGTTGCCCGGAGAAAGCCAGGGCGCAGTCGAAGAGACAATCAAGGGTCTCGGCCCGGATAATCCCGGCCCGTTTGAACGCCGCCGCATAAGCGGGGTCGGCCCCCGCGAGATTGCCCGTATGGGCGCAAGCCGCCCACATCCCGGCCCTGGTCGTGCCTGCCCGCAAAAGAACAAACGGCTTGGATGACGTGAGAGTGCGCGCGGCGTGAATGAATTCACCCCCACTGGCGATACTCTCGAGATAGCCGATGACAACCTGCGTCTGCTCGTCGGTCGCGAGCACTCTGAGAATGTCCGTCTCGTTGACGTCGGCCCTGTTGCCGATGCTGACAACCTTGGCCAGTCCCATGTCGCGCGCGTGCGCCCAATCCAGAACGGCCGTACATAATGCTCCCGACTGCGAGAGGACAGAGATTCCGCCCGTCTTCGGTATGTAGCGGGAAAACGAGGCGTTCAAGCGATGGCTCGTATTGATCAGACCCAGGCAGTTGGGGCCCAGCAGCCGAACCTTCGCCTCGGCGCAAAGCCGCGCGATCTCCTTTTGCATCAGAATTCCCCGCGATCCGGATTCCCCGAAGCCCGCCGTGAGAACGATGATGGCTTTCGTTCCGGTCTCGATCGAATTTCGGACGGCATCCGCCACAGAGGGCGCGGGTACGGCGACGACCGTGAGATCGACCGGGCTACCATAGTCGGCAATGCTGCCGTAGCAGGTCAGCCCCAGAATCTCGTCCGCCGATGGGTTTACCGGAATGATGCGCCCGCCAAAGCCGCCGGCAACGAGGTTGGACAACACCTCATGGCCGACTTTGCCCCTCGTTCGAGAGGCACCGATCACGGCCACCGACCGCGGGTGAAACAGGAAATCCAACATTGTATCACGACCTTGTCGTGCTTTAGAACAGTCCTCGTACTTTGCCGGTTTCGACATCCACGTCAATGCGCCTGAAGGCGGGATTCGAAGCTGTGCCCGGCATCAGCTTGATCTCTCCGGCAATCGGCACAATAAGTCCCGCGCCTTTGTAGACTCGAATATCGCGGATCGGAAGCTCCCAGTTTCTCGGCCGGCCCTTGAGATTCGGATCGTGCGACAGACTCAGATGCGTCTTGACCATGCAGACACCGAATCCGTTCAACTGTCCGCTGCCGCCCTCCAGCGCCGTTACCTTCTGGAGAGCTTGCGGGCTGTAAGTCACGGCATCGGCTCCATAAACCTCCGTGGCAATCGCTTCGATCTGCTTCCTCAGCGGCCAGGTTTGCTCATACAGGAACCTGAAGTCGTTTTTCTCTTTGCAGGCGGCCACGACGGCTTCCGCCAGTTCGATCGCACCGTCGCCCCCCCGTCGCCAGTGATCCGACACGGCCACCAATGCCCCGTGGCGCTCCGCCACGCGGCGCACCAAGCTAATCTCCGCGGCGGTATCTGTGTGAAAGCTGTTGATGCAGACGACGGGACGCACGCCGCTCTTGCGCACCGTCTCGATGTGTGCAATCAGGTTCTCGCAGCCTTTCTCCAACAGGTCGAGGTTCTCACGGGTATATTCCTCACTGAGCGGCACACCCGGCTTGACGGCCGGTCCGCCGCCGTGCATCTTCAGAGCTCGAAGGGTCGCCACGACCACGACGGCGCTGGGCTGCAAGCCGGAGAACCGACACTTGAGATTCCAGAACTTCTCGAAACCGATGTCGGCGCCGAAGCCGCTTTCCGTCACGTGGTAATCAGACAGTCTCGTGGCCAGCAGGTCGGCGATAATGGAGCTCTGCCCGATCGCGATATTGGCAAACGGCCCGGCATGAACGAGCACCGGCTGCCCCTCGATGGTCTGCACGAGACTCGGATTAAGCGCCTCCACCATCCAGGCCGCCATGGCGCCGGCGACCTCGAGGTCCGAGGTGGTGATCTCGTGACCGGCCTTGTCACAGGCGACAACCACCCTGCCGATTCGCTCGCGCAGATCTCGCAGGTCTCTTGCCACCGCCAGGATCGCCATCAGCTCGCTCGAAACCGAGATGTCGAAGCCCGACGCCGTCTCAAACCCGTCCATCTTCCCGCCCTGGCCCATGGTGATATTCCGCAGGGCCTGGGCGCAAAAATCCATTACCCATCTCAGTTGGACGCGACCGGGATCGATGTCGAGCCGTCGCAGACTGCTGGCGGCCAGACGGGCATCATCGTAGTTCTGCTCATGCTGCATCCGTGCCGTCAGAGCGACCATGGCGAGGTTGTGCGCGTTGGTGATGCAATCGATGTCGCCGGTGAACCGGATCGAGAAAGGAGCGAGAGGAATACATTGGGCCAGGCCGCCTCCGGCCGCCGAGCCCTTGATGTTGAACGTAGGCCCTCCGCTCGGCTGGCGGATCGCACCGGTTACTCTCATTCCCAGTTTGCCCAATCCCTCAATGAGCCCGATCACGGTCGTGGTCTTGCCCTCACCCAACGGCGTCGGCGTAATGGCTGTGACATCGATGTACTTCGCCGTACCGTTGCCCTGGACCCGATCGATCACCCTCGCGTAGTCGACCTTGGCAAGCTGCCGGCCCATGGGGATGAGTTCGTTCTCCCGGAGCCCCAGCTCCCGCGCCAGCAATCCCACCGGCTTCATGGACTGCTCGGCCGCCTCCGCAATTTGCCAGTCCTTCATGGCGACCGGATCGAGCACAGGCTTCTTCACGGAAAGAGAGGCCGGCTCTCCGGCGCATACACCGTCCGCATTGCCGCGTCGTTGGCTCAACGGATAGATGCCCCCAGACCGGCTGTCACCGAGTTTTCCCGCTTGCGTATGGGGCTGGTGGCGTGCTCGGGCGTCGTCAAGGTGCTTCAGACCTCCGGGCCTTGCTGCACTGTGCTCCATAAGTACTTCCCCGATCAGCTTCTATGATTCTCTTGGCCCGTCCCGCGGGGACACGTGGACACCCCCGGCAGGCCTTGCTCCGGTGGCGAGAACCGCTCAGGCCAGGTTGGTGCATATGCACCAGTTCCGATGCGGTCACGCGCGCATGGTTTTCCGGTTGTCCAGCCAGGTCGCGCCGGGACCTCTCCCGAAGCGAAGCCACGAGTCACCACAGTGCGCACCGAGCACGATCGCGCCGACAACGGCAACAACGCCCGAGAACAGCGCCAGCACGATTCGCTCCTTTCTCTACACGCAACCGGCTCCCATCCCTGATGGCTTTCCATGGACACGTCGCACCTGCAGCGTAGGAAAAGGGCCTCAGGAAAACTATTGTGGAAACCACGTACATGGGCAGTTTTTTTCGGGTCGGTCACTGCCCCCGGGAGGGGCTCTATAGGCTTCCTGGTACGGCTCAGGCGTTGTTTTCTGCCGTCGGAGACGAAATCTTATGCGGGGACAGAAGGGTGCGGAAACTACGTATATGGCGGGAGTCGAATGGGAACCATCGGCCCTCAGGGCCCGTGGGGGTTATCAATCGGTCCAGCCCATGGCGGTAGCCTTTTTGACCAGGTCCACAAGGTTGTCGACGCCGAGCTTTCTCATGATCCGGCTGCGATGCACCTCGATGGTCCGTTCGGAACGCTCCAGGATGTAGGCGATCCGCTTGTTGCTGATCCCTTCCAGGATCAGGCATAGCACGATACGTTCCGCCCGCGTGAGCGGTTTGCCGACGAGCGGATCGTGCAGGTCCGCCTCCTTCAGAAGGGCCGCCTCGACAAGTGCCAGCAGCTTGCTCTCGTCAACCGGTTTCTCGACGAAATCGAAGGCCCCGATTTTGACCGCCTGCACTGACATTGGGATGCTCCCGTAAGCGGTCATGATGATGACGGGCATCCATGGGAAGGCCGCGCGAACCTCCTGCAACAACTCGATTCCATCCTTCCCGGGCATTTTCACATCCGTGAGGAGCAGATCGCAACCGTCCGCACGATCGCGGCTCTGGGCTTTCAGCTCATCGAGACAACTGGCTACGTTCGGAAAGCAGGAGCAATCGTACTTCGCCCGCTTCAAGATAGCGCAAACCGCCGCCCGGATGCACTCGTCGTCGTCCACGACAAACACGCGTGCGATAGCATTGTCGTTCATGGTGGCTTACCCGTGTTCCCGGCTGCCGTCGTTCTATTTCGAGTATTATACCAGCTTTCGTTGGCCGTCGTTCGATTTTCGGACACCTGACGAGCAGCCCTCGCGAGCAGAGACCATGAAAGCGTGTCGGGTCGGTCCGATAGGCCCCGGCCGCAATCGAAACTCGCGCATGTGCCGAGGCCGGCCCTCAACCGGTTGCGGCTGCCGCGTACACTTTCAGAAAACTGTCCGAATAGATCTGCTTGTTCATCAGCATCTCGGCCGTGGCTACGGCGTTCATCAACTCCTGGTCGCACACGTCCACGATGGCCGAATCCAGGCCGTGCGAGATGGCCATAGTCAGGAAAATGCGATTGATCAGATTCCTTTCGGATGCTCCCTGTGACAGGTTCGACAGGCCGATCGTCATGTGGGGCGCGGGGTCCGCGAGGAATTTGATCTGGTCCATTGCCGTCAGGATATTTCCCGGCTGCACCTGGGCATTCGGCACCTTAACCGGCAGGACAATCGGGTCGATGAACAGTCGTTGCGTGTCAAAGCCGCGTTCCATCGCCCGGGAGACGATCTGGGCGGCGATTTCGACCCGCGTATCGATGTCCTGGGGGACGCCGTTCTTGTCCATGGTCAGGGCAATGATATTGGCCTTCGGCCCCGCCGACCGGGCCATTTCCACATACCTGTCGAAGACCTCTTCATCGCTTTTCTTGTTCAGGGGTGTGGAATTGAGAATGAGGCCATTCTCGGCGTTGATGACTTTGAGCCCGGCGGCAATCACGGCCGGCTTCTGGGAGTCCAGGCTCAGCGGGGTCGAGCAGGCCGCCTGGATGGTTTCGATCAACCACTGGATGGCCCCTTCCTGGTCCGCCGCCGCCGTGCCGACGTTCACGTCAAGGTATGCTGCCCCCGCCTCCGTCTGCCGGACCGCAAGGCCCTGAATGACCTTCTTGTCCTTGTCGGCAATCGCCTGCTTGACGTCCTTGAACATCCCATTGATCCGCTCACCAATCAGAATCATGCCAATATCCCTTCCCAATTGATCGTCCATCGTCAAGCGGTTGCGCGGCTCGTTACGTCTCGCGTCGGACGCCCGACGTGACAAGCGTCGCAACCGCAGCCGCCCTACGATCCTTTCCAGATTTGGTCAATAAAGTCCCGGACCGTCGCCACCGCTTGCGGGTGCCTCATCCGGATGATATCAACGCCTGCCTGCAACAAGCAGACAGCCGTGGCGGCCTCCCACATCGGGCCCCGGTTCTTCAAATCGCCCCACCCCGGCGCCTCCGCCAGCTTGGCCTCCTTGCAACGCCAGGATTCGTAGCCCACGTCGCAAATGGCGGGCATGGCCATCATCTTGTCGCCGCCGAGCGCGGCCAGACGCTGGCGCTCCTGAATCGAATAGGCGTACTCGATGCCGTAGCCAAGGGCGCCTGTGGACTGGAACGTCACGACTCGCTCCAGCGGGAATCCCATGTCGGACACCAGAATATTCACCTGCTTGGCGATGTTGATGTCCAGCGGCGCCTCCGTGATGAGACAGTGGTCATCGGCCATGGCGATAGCGGTGAGGGACTTGTAGTTGTCCTCGGTGACCGTGCCGATCAGGCACTTCTCGCCTT
>CAYFUB010000117.1:0-4961 GCA_964346195.1 uncultured Pirellulales bacterium | reverse complement strand
ACGTGGCCGGGCGTATCGATCAGGTTGACGTACTTGCCCTGCCAGGCGACCTGCGTGGCGGCCGACGTGATCGTGATGCCGCGCTCCCGCTCGAGCTCCATGTAGTCCATGGTCGCTCCGCCGCCCTCGTCGTGGACCTCCTGCATGCGGTGAATCCGCCCGCAATAGTAGAGAATGCGCTCGCTCAGGGTCGTTTTGCCCGAGTCGATATGCGCCGAGATGCCTATATTTCTAATTCTGTTGATCTTTTCCATACTGCAATAGAACTATCGTCCGAACCAACACCATCATTCATCCGCCTGCCGGTCGTGCCCGCCGCCGGGCAGTTGTACTACTCGCTCATTGGTTTGTGACTCTCGGCAAAATCCAGGCATCACCGTGGGTCAGGTGAGTGGCAGGCTGCTATACCCCCCGTCCGTCACCAGAAGCGAGGAAACATGAATTTTACGTTAATATCGGCACAAATGCAAGAACAATTTGCTCGTTTTTACGCAGACCCGAGCCGGCGGTTCGCTGCCGGCCCCATTTTGCGGTCGCCGCAGCCCGCCGGCAAGGCCGCCAGGCAAGCTGGCTGTCCGATAAAATGGGGCACTGCCGCAGGCGAATCACCCGAGAATCCCCGCTCGGAGAACGGTTTTCGCGAAATTCCGCTTGCAATCGGCCGTCCGAGGGGTACAATGATCATAGCGAAGGTGGACCGATAAGAAATACCTTCATATTCGCTTGTCATCATACATAGTTCGGTACGCATATCATAACGGCCCACCCTCGCACGACAACCGGGTTTCGTGTGTTGGGAGAAAGCCGCACTTGAATCCATCCTGATTTCGCTGTGCCATCCGCGCGTGCGCTCCTTGCACGCGGGATGAGCGCCCACAGCACACGTGATCCGGCAGCGCCTCGATTTGGATAAACGGCCCAAGGCACGCGGCGTGTCCTGGCTTATTATTGTCGCGTCATCCAGCATCTGGAGGGCACGGACATGGCATTATTCAAGCATTATCCGCAATCAGTCATCATTCTCATCATCATTTTGGCCGGCGCGCTCTGCGCGGGGGCAGAGCCCGTCCCCTTCGCCGGCGGCACCGGCGAGCCGAACGACCCCTACCAAATCGCCACGGCAGAGCAACTCATCACTATCGGTGAGGACACGAACTTGCTGGACAAGCACTTCGTCCTTCTCAACGATATCGACCTGAGCCCAAGCCGGCCGGGCGGCCGGGTGTTTCACGAGGCCGTCATTGCTGCGGATGATCCACGCCTTGACGCGACCGATCCGTGTTTCGCAGGCAGTCTCAACGGTCAGGGCTTCAAGGTGCTCAATCTGACGATTGACGCCCGGGGGCTGGAGGTAGGTTCTCTGGCTCTATTCGGTCGGATCGCTCGCGTCGGCCGCGTCCACAACCTGGGCATCGAGAACGTGATGATTCATGCCGATGTGAGCAGTGTTGACGTTGCCGCCCTCGTTGGAATCAACTCGGGAAGCGTGGAGGCTTGTTACGTTAGTGGTTCGATCTCCGGCGGCTCCAAGGTCGGCGGCCTGTGCGGTGAGAATGCCGGATCGGGCTCCGGTGCGATTCGAAGCTGCTATTCGATGGTGTCCGTCTCAGGAGACTCCCAGGTCGGTGGATTGGTGGGTCTCGATGTCGGTCGAGTCCTCGGTAGATGGTCAAGCCGCGTCACAGGCATTACCACCTGCTATTCATCAGGGGTCGTACGGGCGCGTGAATCAGGCGGAGGACTGGCTGGCTATGAGGGTGAAGAGACTCCCTGCAGTCCGTGGGGCAACTTCTGGGATATCGAGACCTCCGGCATGAGGATAAGTGGTACGGGCACCGGCCTGACGACCTCCCAGATGATGGATGCAGCGATCTTCGCCGCTCATGGCTGGGACCGGGACTCCAATTGGGTTATGGAAGACGGCAAAGACTACCCGCGGCTGGTATGGGAGAAGACCAATGGCCGGCCCATAGAAGGGACGCTATCGGATCGGTTTGGCGGTACCGGAGCGTTGCAGGACCCATACCGGATTAACACGCCCGAGCAGTTCGTCTTGATCGGGATAGCACCTCCGCTGTGGGACAAGCATTTCGCGCTGGAGACCGACCTCGATCTTACGGGGTTCTATCTGCGTCCCATCGGCGGCCCATACAGAGGTTTCTTCCACGGGAACGGCCGCGTCCTTCGCGGTGTTTCGCTGGAGGGTGTCGGGAAATCCAATGTGGGCCTATTTGAGTATATAGATAAGGTAGGACGTGTGAGCAATCTTGGGTTGGAGAATGTCCTCGTCGCGGTTGGTCCCGGGTCACCGGCCGTTGGGACACTGGTTGGAACTAACGACGGGGTGATAACCGGCTGCTGTGCCAGCGGGCTCGTCACTGCCGAGCAGAGCAGCCGCGTCGGCGGGCTGGTCGGGTCCAATGGAGGCCGGGTCGCCTACAGCTATGCGACGGTCGGCGTCATCGGGTCGGATTCGCCCGGAGGCTTGGTAGGTGGACAGAGCTCTTCGGGTCTCGTTCTGGAATGTTATGCGGCCAGAGGCGTTTTGGCGGGCGACGGCAGCGACAGTCTCGTCGGGGCAAATTCTGGCACTGTGTTCAACAGCTACTTCCTCAGAAGGTCCGATGGGCCGGCAATGTCTCCATACGGGTTTGCGCTGGACGATTCCCAGATGAGACGGAGAGAAAGCTTCCTAGGCTGGGACTTCGCCGGCTCGTCGTCTGACGGCCCCGTGGACCGGTGGTTCATGCCGGATGCCAACTACCCGATCCTGAGTTGGCAGGCCGACCTGCAGGGGCTTCGACCCATACCGGATATCAGCGGTCTGTCTCTGGAGTGGGCTCAGGCTGAACTCGAATTGGCCGGCTTTGTCGTAGGCGAAATCCTGCACGACTATCACTCGACAATTCCCATGGAGTCTGCCATCGTGACGTCGCCAGTTGGGCTGGCGCCTCCAGGCAGTGCAATCGACTTGGTGCTCAGCCAGGGCAAGTATGTGCCGCGGGCCGCAGACACCTGGACCGTCCGACCGGCCCTCATCGAGATGGAAACGCCAGGGCAGGTGGAGTGCCTTGCCGGGGTCATCAGCGGGTCATGGACCTTCATGCTTACGAGGGATATCGACATGGCTGGTTGGGAGGTACTGCCAATCAAGAGCCCAAGTGCGGTTTTTGCGGGCACGTTCCTCGGCAACGGCCACACAGTCTCCAACCTGAAGGTCCTCCGTAGTGGCGGGTTCTTCGCCCAGGTCTCGGTGGAGGGGCTTGTGGTTGGCCTGGGCCTGGAAAACGCGCTCGTCGCCAGTCCCAATGCGGCATCTCTGGGCATACTGACGGCCAGGAACGACGGTACGATTCTGGACTGCTATGCCACAGGCGCGGCAGCCGGCAGCAGGAGCACGATGAATCTCGGCGGTCTTGTCGGGGAGAATCGCGGAATCATTGCCGAGTGTTTCGCCGCCGTGACTGCTGGGGGACAGCAGCTTGAGTCATCAGGCGTGGAGATGGATAAGGCGGCCTTGCCGGCCCATGGTGGCTTGGTGGGCTGGAACACCTATACTATTGCCGACTGCTATGCGACGGGAGATGTCTCCGGCACTGGATATGTCGGCGGCCTGGTAGGGAATAATGATGGTCCGCTCAGCCGATGCTATGCGGCAGGGGGCGTTGCCGGTCAGAGGCTAGAGGACACCGGAGGACTCGTGGGACACAACGGAAGCATCTATGGTCGCATTCACGCCGGAGAGCCCACCCCCATCTCCGTGGCAGATTGCTACTTTCTCAGTCCCGCTCTTGGCGGCGGGCCGGATAACAGTTTCGGAGTAGCCCTCACGACACTCCAGATGCAACAACAGGCCAGCTTTGTCGGCTGGGATTTCGAGAATGTCTGGATGATTTGCGAGGGCCGGGACTATCCCCGGCTGCGGTGGGAGGGGGTCGGATGTAACGAGTAGTTGTCATCATAAAATCATCTGAGAATTGAAGGGAGACAAACATGGTATCAGCAAGGAATCATCGAATCGTGCACAGTGTCTTGGCGGTCATTCTGATCCTGGGATACTGCGCAAATGCATGGGGCGTCGAGTTCGCCGGCGGCACGCTCGAGCGGAACGACCCCTACCAGATTGCCACAGCGGAGCAGCTCATCGCGTTCGGCTCTGACGGGGACCTGTTCGACAAACACTTTTTGCTGATCGCGGACATCGACCTCGATCCGAACCTGCCCGGCGGTACGGTGTTCGACGCATCGGTCATTGCACGGCCCTCGTATGAGATCAGCTACAGGGGCGAGACGAAGTACGTTACCATCGTCTCTGATTCTTTCGTTGGCACGTTTGACGGAGGCGGACACGCGATCCGAAACTTCGTGATCGACGCTTCGGGCGACGCCCAGGTCGGCCTGTTCGGGTCCATCGGGTACAGGGGCGTCGTGACGAACCTTCGGGTCGAAGGGGCGCATGTCGCCGGCGGCTCGCTCGTCGGACTCCTTATCGGCACAAACAACGGCACCGTGTCCCATTGCCATGTGGAAGGCCTCGTCGGCCCTTCGGGGATCGCCGGGGGCCTGGTCGGAGATAACCACGGCGTCATTATTGGCTGCAAGTCCACCGCCTCAATCGCCGGCAATTCCGTCCTTGGGGGCTTGGCCGGCTGGAACAGTGGGATGATCTCATCGAGCTACGCCATGAGCCGGATCGTCTTTGCATCAGCGTGCGGCGACGACGGTCTGCGACCCTCCGGCGGGCTCGTCGGTCGCAATAGCGGCGGGGTCGATTTGTCGTACGCTGTCAGCATGCCGGCGGAGCCGGACGGCCAGATCGGCGGACTGGTCGGCGAGAATGCCGGCGCAGTATACCTGAGCTACTGGGACGTCCAGGCCAGCGGCGTTCCCACCAGCGAAGGCGGCAGGCCCAAAACCACCGAACAGATGATGGATCGCCGGACGTTTCTGGGCTGGGGCCA
>CAYFUB010000116.1:0-10449 GCA_964346195.1 uncultured Pirellulales bacterium | reverse complement strand
AACATGGAAAAGCTCGGTGCGGCCATCATCGGTTGCGGGTGGGTGGCGGAGGAATACGTCAAAGCCTTTCAGAAAGACGAGCGGTCCGAAGTGCGGGCCCTGGTCAGCCGCAATCCCGCCAACGCCCAGCGGTACCGGGACCGCTACAATCTGGGCTGTACCATCGAAACAGACGCGGAGAAGATGCTGCGCCAGGACAACGTCGATATCGTCGTGGTCTGCACACCGCACAACGTACACACACCTTATGTCGTGACCGCCGCCGAGGCGGGCAAGCACATCATTATCGAAAAGCCCCCCGCCCTGATACCCCAAGAGGTCCGCCAACAGCGCGAAGCGGTCAGAAAGAACAACGTCAAGACCGTGGTGAGCTTTGTCCTGCACTGGAATCCATTGCTGATGACCGTGGACCGCCTGATCGACCAGAAGGTCTTCGGGGACATCTTCATGGTCGAGGTAGATTATCTCCACCGGATCTGGATGACAACGAATTTGAAATGGTATGGCAGCCGCCAGATCAGCGGCACGGCACTGCTGACGGCGGGCATCCACGCGGTGGACGCCTTGCGCTGGTTTGCGCGTACGCCGGTCGAGGAAGTGTTCGCCTATCAGGCAAAGACGGACAACCCTGTCGAATACCCTGGCACCATTTCCATGAATCTGAAGTTCAAGGACGGCAAGATCGGCCGCAGCACGACGACGTTTGACGCCCGCATGCCGTACAGGTTCCACATCGGAGTCTACGGGACCGAGGGCACGCTGCGCAACAACGAACTCTTCGCCCCCAAGCTCCTGCCCGGACAACACGATTTCACGAAGATCCCCTGCATCCTCCCGGACAGCGGCGACGTCACCCACCATCCTTTCCAGGGTGAGGTCTCCCACCTGCTCGACTGTATCATCGAAGACAAACAGCCGTTCCCGGACATTGAAGACGCCGCCCTGACTCAGGCCGTCTGTTTCGCGGCCGACCTCTCCGCCGAATCCGGCCGACCGGTGCGCGTCAGTGAGTTTGAAAAGCAGATGTAGCACGGACCGTGGTTCATCCCGCGCGATATGTCGTCCTGAACGGAGCGCAGCGAAGTGAAGGATCTGGGCTACGCAGGCGAGAAACCTCCCTTTCGCGAGCCGGATCCTTCGGCTTCGCCTCAGGATGACGGAGTCCTCACCGCGCAAGGACTCTTTCGAATCCGCATGATCAATTCGATAGCACACCTATCGTCACACAGACGTTCTCAGGGTCCCGATCACAATCGATCGTATACGAGGTCGGCTCGGCCAACTCCATCGTCTTCCGGTGTAACTGGCCATCGATTTCGTAGGCGTGAGTGACTCGGATATGTGTGCATGGAGGTTCCGCCGGAAGCAGGTGCAGGCATGCCCGCATGGTATTCAGACCAGGATCGCCGTGGAATTTCACGTAAACGGTCTGTGCGGGTCGATCCAAAAGGACGTCGGCATCCCAGTTGTACCGCCAGTGGTTGGCCCACGTCGGGACGGACGCCCGGTAGGTCTCCTTGAACTCCCGGGGCTGCCCAACGGCATAGGCCATCGTATTGTTCGTTCTTACGGCCTGCTCGCCCTGATAGGTGCGAAACGTCGCACCGACACTGAACCAGGCGATTTTCATTTCTTCGGGCGCCGCTAAACGCAGGACGGCGTCCCCACGAATGCGGCAAGTATCTTCCCGGGGATGGTAGTCCTTCGGCATCGCAACGAGGTATTTTTCCAGGTCCTTCGGATTGGACGTGTCCGGCCTCACCAGCATGGGGATTGTCTTGAGGCCATACCGGTCTCCGATGTCGTATCTCAGATGGTTCACGCCTCGCTTCAAGCGAGGAATACTGATGGGCGCCACTTGTACCCAGGTATCAATGGACAGCGACTTGATTGCCGCTTGTTTTGCGCTGCCGGAAGTGGACAGTTTTAACAGGTAGCCATAAGTTCCTTTGACAAGGCGCGTCAGATCAACCGCTTTCTTGCCGCCCGGGACCGTATCCGCGCGCTGCCAGGTCAGGCCGTGGTCGAGTGATACGGCGAGATCAACGGGCAAGGCGGTGTCCAGGGTCACCACCGAGGCTTCCGCGTCATCACCCGGATCATCGAGGTCGTTGACCTTCGCGACGATAATGTAGGGGGTGAAGACTTCAAAAACGGTTTCCGCGTCGCCCGCCTCGACGAGGTGCAGCCCCTGCTCGCCCGCGGCCAGATTGCGCACGGTACGGGCGCCGTCTCCAAAATCGGTGGACGGCGCCGACAGATCGGGAGCGTAGTGAAAGAGGCCGTTGCCATGATTCCAGCGGGTGAAGTCGCGGTGGTTCGGTTTCATCCCCACCGGCTCTTGCAGAATGAGATCCCCGACCCACTTCGTTTGGCTGTAGCGCGGCAGATGATGCCAGCGGCCGCCCTGGGGCGTCCACCAGCGGGTGAAGGATTCGCCCTGGCGGAGATAGAAATCCATCGTGTGGCTGCCCTGGAACCAGCGATAGTAATAGTCCACCGGGCTGTCGTGATAGATCTCAAAGAGCCGGCTCTTGTCCGGATCGTTTGGGAAGAACGGCTCCACCGGCTTCGGCGGCGTCACCCACAAGCGGCGATCCTGCTGGGCTTGCCGAAGGCTGACGGCCGTGCCGGAACCGTCAAGCAAAACGCCCCGCACATCCACGTCGAAGTAATGCCAGCCGCTGTCGTACCAGACTTCCGCGGCACAGTGATTCCACCGTTGCAGGCCAAAGGACCGGCCCTGCTCGAATCCGACGCCCTGAAAAATGCCATCCAGCACCGGGCCGAAGATCCCACAATACCCCATGTTGTACACGTTGAGAATCTTCAGCGGGTCGCGGACCGTGGCGTACTCGTCGAACGGATCGCCGCCGTCGAGGACCTCGAAGAAATGATAGAGGCCGGTCTCGTAGTCACTCAGATACCGCCAGATCGCCAGCGCCAGGTCGTTGCCGGTCTTGTCCTGCCATGGCGGGAACTGTCGGAAGCGTTGCAGGTCGCTGCTATCAGCCGTATGCTCGCTCGTCACTCTCGCACAAGTCACCATAGCCCCGGCAATACGGGACCCGCCGCCCGAGAAAACGAGCAGGGCAACCACGCTGACAGCCCAATCTGTGCAACCATGTCGAAGAACAAACATCGCAACGCCCTTCCCAAATATTGGCTCGCGCCGGGCTCACGAGCGACTGCGGGCCATCACCCATACCCGCAATGATACCCGTGCCCAGTCCGCAAGGCCAGCCCAGGCAAGTCCGGCGCATAACCCGTTTGCCCGGCTCTGTGAAAATTCGTCGGAAAAAAAGCGGATGGAATTGCGCTGCAAGGGTACAATACCCGGTCGTGAACATTCGGTTCATACGAAGGCCAGGGGATTCTCACGGAGGTACGCATATGTCTGAAGAGACGATTGGCACGGTGACGGATTTCTTTGCCCGACCTGTTGTGGCGGCTATCCAGTTGACGGCACCGCTGAGAGTGGGCGACAGGATTCTCATCAAGGGCCATACCACCAATGTGGAGCTGAGCGTCGGCTCCATGCAGGTTGACAATGTGCCCGTCGGGGAGGCCAAGGCCGGAGATGGTGTCGGAGTGAAGGTGCCCGAGCGGGTAAGAAAAGGGGACCTCGTCTACAAGATCGTCGACTGAATCCCCTCCCGCCGCCAGGAACCTGCTCCATGCGGGGCGCCTCGTGTGCAAGAAGGCGAGGCCTCTTCGACACGATACCTTCGCCAGCCCGGGCAACGGCTCTGCCGGGGCAGACGCCGACAGATTGCCGACCGGCGGCTAATTGCCGCCGAACGGGCCGCGAATGCTGATGAGGTCGGTTCGCACCCGGCCGTTCTCCTGGATCCTCGCCAGGGTGTAGACGGTGCCATCCTTGCCGATGGCAATCGAGTTGACATAGGACGGCCGCTGGCCATCTTCGAAGAAGATCGGGCCGTGGTCGGTGTACTTATCCGCCGGAATGTCATATGTGACCAGGTGGAGATTTTCCATTCCCTTCGATTCGCCCATCGCGGTTTTGGCCTTGCCCGTGACCCGCTTGCCGTCGATGTACACGGGGCCGCCGGTCAGGTAGTGGAGCGTTCGCCCATCGGGCCCAAGGGCAAAGCCGAGGTAGCCGTAGCTGAACTGGTCGAACATGCCGCTGCGCCTCGAGGGTAGAGAGGTAATGCGTTCGACAATCTCAACTCGTGGAGCGCGAGGGTCGAACCGGAAGAGGTAGCCGGAATTGCCGTGCACGCCGTAAACGGCATTCTCGGGCTCATACCAAAAGGTCTGTCTCCAGTTGTAGGCCATGTGGCCGGGCGAGGTCGGCTCATAAAGCCCGAAATAGTCCTTCCTCATATCCTCGCCGGTCACCATCTCGATGGCGTCGCGGTCATACCGGTAGCGGAAGATGTCGCCGTCGCCGACCGTGTAATAGACACTGCCATCGCGCGGATCGACCACGAAGGAGCGGCACAGCGTGCGGTAGTCATCGCCCTTGCCGTTCTCACCCAGCCTGGAGACCTGCCCGAGGTCTTTCAACCCCTTCTTCGCCAGATCGTACCGGAGGAAGTGGCCGGCGGGCCAGGTCAGGCCATAGAGCCGACCCCGCCGCGTGTCCATCGTCATGGTAAGGATTCCCTCGCCGCGCGGGGCCTTGGCCAGGTCCTCGAATTTCCTCGTCTTCATATCATAGGCAAGGAAATGGCCACCCGGGTACGGTTTCCAGCCTGCCGGCGGGATCCCGATCTTCTCCATCCCATCGATGATGCTGTAGTAACCCACATGAGTAGCAAAATAGAGTTTGCTCCCTTGTTCCACGAAGTTGACGTGCGATTTGCCCTGCACGATCGTTCGTGCATCTTTCTCGCCGCACGCCTCCGTTATGTCCCCGAGCTCTTCGATCTTGTCCGCCACCGGGTCGTAACAGAACATCCGCGCACCAACCTCAAATGACTCGGAGGAAAGCACGTAGTAGATCTTGCCGTCACTGGCGGTCCCCATGCCGTTGTAGGTGTCGTGCGCCAGCGCGAAGCCGGAATTGTACGTCCGCGCGACCAACCGGGCCTGAGCTGGCACCGCATTCATGACTGCCAACGCAACGAACAAAGCCGCTGATTTCAACATGATAGAACCCTTATTGCATTATCGATTTCAGAGCCGTCACTCGCCCATCCCTGCGCGCACCTTGCGCGCGAGATCATGCACCTTGTCCACGATCGATTTCTCCACGGACGGCTTAAACGGCGTGCGTATCGTGCCATAGTATCGAATCGCCCCGCGTGCCTCGTAGCCGCCCTCCTGGAGGACGCGCTGCGAGGGCACGTAGCCGAAGACGTCGTTGCAATATCCGGCCACCCAGACCGGTGCGCCGGCCAGTTCCGCCTTCAAACGAAGGGAATAATCGACCACCACCTCCCCGGCCAACCCGATCATGGTCAGGTCGCCGCCGAACTGTGCCACATGAACAAGATAAGGATATTTCGTGTCGAGCCGGCCCGCCTTCTCCAATTCGCTCAGCGCCTCCTGGGCGTGCCGGCGCTCATACTTGTCCGTGGAACCCGCCTGCTTCTTGAGCTCTTCGACGCTCGGCGGCTCTAACTCCAGGGCCACCTCTTCCAGGGCAAGCCTCAGCGGCCCCTGCACCGGCCGTGGCCGGGCCACGAGGGCCGCCTCGACCGCATTGGCCAGAGCCCGCCCATGCTGCTGCGCCCATTCGAGGGTCCGCCGCGGGGTCGGGTTCTGGTCCCCGCCGCAGCCCGCGATGAACATGGCCGTTGTCCCGGGATGGGTTTCCTCGACATACTGCTGGGCAAACCCGGCGTAATCGCCGCAGAACTGGTAGAAACTCAACGTCGTGTTATGACATGCATAGCCGAACACCAGCGCCCGCATCTGCCCATCCGGCTTGAGCACCTGCAAGACCGGGACATCGTGATCGACCGGACCATCGGCATTCGGAGAGATGACATAGCCGCGCTCGGTCTGCAGGCGCCGGTTCATGGCAAAGCCCGCCCGTGCATGCGTGTACGACAGTCGCGCCGGGGCAAGGTCCGCCAGGGCGCTGCCGACGAGTTCGACAAGCTTGCCCCGCAACTTCTCGGCATACTGCTTGCTCAGCTCGATCTGCTCCGCGGGCAGGTCCCACGTCTGGGTGGCCCTCCAGGCCCGCAGTTCCGGCCCACTGTGGGTATGAGAGGCGCAGAGCAGCAGCCCCTCCGGCCGAAGCTGATACCGCTCGCCGACTTCCTTTTCCATGCGGCCCCGAAACTCGCACGGAAAACCGATCAGGTCGGCTGTCACGAGCACGAGCCGCGTGCCCTGGTCATCTTCCAGGGCGAGCGCCTTGGCGTGCAGGTCGTGGACCTTGCCTTCCGAGGGCTTGTTGCGGGACGCATAGCCGGCCATCCACATCGACTGTTCCGGCGTGATAACCACCGTGGCAAGGCCCGCCTTCCATGTCCTCTGCGGCTCGTTCCCAGCCGCAGGGGCCGGTTGAAAGATCGCAAAGCGCACCAGGGCAATAATGACCACGATAGACGCTACTGCCCGTTTCGACATCGTTGGTTTATCATTCACGGCTGGTCTCATTGGCAGGCTCATCACAGGCTCCTTGTCCAAGACAGTGATATCCGGCGGACATTGTAACCCGCCCATTGGCGGAAGCAAGGAAGTTTGTGTACTATGGGCACGCTGCCACGTTTATAGTGACGCCGTCAGGCGTTTTTCGTAGCACGGGCACACTGGAAACGCCGGCCTGTGAAAGGAGAGCGAATGATGAGCAGAATGATCGTTACAGCGGCTGTGTGCGTCTATCTGGCAACCGGTGTTGCTACTCTCGCGGAGGAGAATCTGCGCATTCTGCCCGAGACCATCGATGGCGGTCCCACCAGTGAGATGATGACCCGCTATCTCCGGCAGCAGGCCCAGCAGCATTTCGAACGGTGGCGGCAGCGGTATGAGCAACGGACAACACCCGAGCAGATTGCGGCTTATCAGAAGAATCTGCGGGAACAATTCCTGCGCGCTATTGGGGGATTGCCGGAAAGGACGCCGCTCAATCCGAGAGTGACCGGCGTCATCCGGCGGGACGGCTACCGGGTCGAGAAGGTCATCTTCGAAAGCCAGCCAAAGTTCTATGTCAGCGCCCTATTGTTCGTGCCGGAAGGTGACAGATTCACTCCTCCGTTCCCCGGCGTCCTCGTACCGTGCGGCCACGCGGCCGACGCCAAGGCTTACGAGGCGTATCAAACGATGGGGGCTCTCTTGGCCCTGAACGGTATGGCGGCGCTCGTTTTTGACCCGATCGACCAGGGCGAGCGCAGCCAGATGCCCGCTGCTTTGCCGAAGCTGCGGGGCACGACCGCCCATACCACGCTGGGAATCGGCAGTATCCTACTGGGCTGCAACACCGCCCGCTTCGAGATCTGGGACGGCATGCGTGCCATCGACTACCTGCAATCCCGTCGGGAGATCGATCCCAACCGGATCGGATGCACGGGCAACAGTGGCGGCGGCACGCAGACTTCATACCTGATGGCCCTCGATGACCGCATCAAGGTTGCGGCCCCAAGTTGCTATATCACCGGCTTCGAGGCGCTCCTGTCGACCATCGGGCCACAGGACGCCGAGCAAAACATCTTCGGGCAGTTGGCGTTCGGCATGGACCACGCGGACTACCTGATGATGCGAGCGCCAACGCCCATTCTCATCTGTGCCGCCACGAAGGACTTCTTCGACATCCAGGGCAGTTGGACGTGTTTTCGCTACGCCAAGCGTCTGTACACACGAATAGGCGTCCCCGAGCGGATCAGCCTGCTGGAGAACGACGCCGAGCACAACTACAACCGGACCCAGCGCGAGGGCGTCGCGCGGTGGATGGCCCGCTGGCTGCTCGACAACGACAAGCCGATCACCGCGCCCAAAATTGAGCTGCTCAAGGGTGACGAGGTCCGCTGCACACCCGACGGCCAGGTGATGCACCTGGAAGGGGCGCGGTCCACATACGACCTGAACCGGGATCATGAGAAGGAGTTGGCCGCGCGCCGAAAGCAGCTTTGGGACAAGACCTCGCGCGCGGACATGCTCAATCGAGTCCGTCAGATTACAGGCACTCGGCCCCTTGCGGAATTGCCTGAGCCCAAGCTCCAGGAGCATGAGACGATCCAGCGCGACGACCGGACAGTGCGAAAGCTGACGATTGTGCCGGAGGAGGGGATCTGCCTGCCAGCCGTGCAGGTAGACCAGGGAACCTCCTCGGGTGCCGTACTGTATGTCCATGAACATGGCTGGATGGAGGGGAACAGCAACGCGGTCAACGAGGCTGGCAACGCCAGCCGGAGAGTCATGGTCGTGGACCTGCGCGGCACAGGCGAAACACAGTCAAAACGCGGTTGGGGCGATCTCTTCGGCCCCGACACCAAAGATGTCCTTACCGCCTATCTCCTCGGCCGGTCCTATGTCGCCATGCGGGCGGAGGACATCCTGACCTGCGCACGCTTGCTCCAGAGTCAGCACGAAGGTCCGGTGGATTTGATTGCCGTGGGGCACGTGAGCATCCCGGCTCTGCATGCGGCGACGCTGGAGCCGCAGCTTTTCGGCTCGGTCAGGCTGATACGGGGGTTGGTTTCGTGGTCGAATGTCATCGAACTGGGCCAGTCGCGCAACCAGTTGGTCAATGCCGTCCACGGGGCCCTGTCCACGTACGACCTGCCTGATCTGGCCCGAACGCTGGGGGACCGGCTCACCATCGAAGAGCCGCTCAACGCCCTGGGCGAGCCGGTCAAGACGCAAGGAACTCGTAACGGCGTGGTCCTCAAGAAAGTGCTGGGCTCTCGTGATGCCGGGGAGAACCTGTTGAACACGAACGCCTGGAGGCCCTTCGGCCAAGGTTTCAGCCGCCAGAATGGTGTCTTCACGTGTGACAACGGCGCAGATACCAAAGTGCAACGCGGCGTCTCACAGACGATCGTCCTCGATCAGACACAGCCCGAGCCCCTCGTGGCAACGGCCTGGAGCAAAGCCCAGCACGTGGGCGGCAGCCGGGATAGTGACTACTCCTTATACCTTGACCTCGTCTATCAGGATGGCACGCCGTTGTGGGGTCAAGTGCATGCCTTCAACGTCGGCTCGCACGACTGGGAAGAAGCTCAGGTGACGATCTTCCCGGAAAAGCCCGTCAAGACGGTATCCTTCCACATGCTCCTGCGCAACCACATAGGAACAGCGATGTTCCGCGACCCGCAATTGCGCCTGATCAAACCGCCGGCGGGCGCGCGCCTGTTCGACGGGGTCGCCGTAGCACCGGAAGCTCGACCGAAGGAGGGGTTCCAGGTCCGGGACGTTGCCGCTGGCACGTCGTTCCTCGGCATCACGGACTCGGCTCTGGGCCTGAAACTCAAATGCGAAACCATGAGGGCTGAGGATGCGACGTTCTTTGACGTGACGCTCTCCGATATAAGCGCGAAAGACCGCGCCGTGGCTCTCGTTTACGCCATACCCGTGCCGGCGCAACAATGCCGCTGGTTTCACGACCCGCGTCAAACCAGAGTGGTGGAGCGAGGCCGGGAGTACCTCAATGCGGGGCGGTTCGCCGCCGGCGCCAACGGGCGGCTGTCGCGCTACCCGTTTGCCGCCGTCGCCGGTGCGGAAAGAGCAATCGCGCTCGGCATTGACCCGGCCCACCCGGCCTTCTTTCGGGCCGGCTACAACGCCGGGACGGAGGAGTTGTTCCTGGCCTACGACCTCGGGCTCACTCCTGAAAAGCCTTCGGCTCACCTGCGTTTCTGCAAGTTTACTTTCGACCCACAGCGGGAGTTCCGGGCAGCCCTGAAACGCTACTATGAGATCTTCCCGGAGGCTTTCAACCGCCGCATCACGGAACAGGGCCTTTGGATGCCTTTTGCGAAGATCAGCACCGTCAAGGGCTGGCAGGACTTCGGCTTCCGGTTCAAGGAGGGTGACAACGAGACCGCGTGGGACGATGAGCATGGAATCATCACGTTCCGTTATACCGAGCCGATGACCTGGTGGATGCGGATGCCCAAGGACATGCCGCGCACCATCGAGGCGGCGCTGATTGAAGCCCAGCGCCTTGCGACGGAGAAGCGAGACCGGCAGGCCGCCGCGTTACTGACGAGCGGCTACCACGACGAGACAGGACACTACAGCGCCAGACTGCTCGACACGCCCTGGTGCGACGGGGCCGTGTGGAGCATCAATTCCATGCCCCAGGTGGCCGGCGACATAACCGACTTCAAGAACAAGTGGAACGCGGACCTTCGCGAGAAACTGTACGGGAAAAGTAGCACGGCCGTCCCGGCCGTGAGTAGCACGGGCATCTTGCCCGTGGATGCCCTTGATACTCATGGGCGGGACGCCCACGCTACTCACGGGCAAGATGCCCGTGCTACGCGAACCCCCGGTCTCGACGGCGAATAAATCGATCCGAGCGAGGGC
>CAYFUB010000115.1:0-13875 GCA_964346195.1 uncultured Pirellulales bacterium | reverse complement strand
CACGATGATGCTCATGACGGTCAGCAGCTCGACGATGGTGAACGCCCTCTTCTTTCTGGCCTGGTTGACGACGGGTTTCATGGTTTTCTCCTTTCAGATGCACGACGATTTCGGATTCTCCGGGATTCGATCTTTACGTCTGCGCGCTCAAGCTGGTGATCACCTGGATCATCGGCAGGAACACGGCCAACACAATCACCATCACGATGCTGCCGAGCGTGATAATCATGATCGGCTCGAGCATCGACATCAGGCCACCGACGAGCACGTCCACCTGCTCGTCGTACTGATCGGCCACTTTCAGCAGCATCTTATCGAGATCGCCGGTCTCCTCGCCGACGGCCACCATGTTGCTCACGAGCAGGTCCACGGTCTTGGACTGGCGCAAGGGGCCGGCGAAGGTATCGCCCTGGCGAATCGAGTTGTGCACGGTCTGCAGCATGTTCGCATAGACTTCGTTTCCGGCGGTCTCGCGGGTCACGTTGATGGCGTCCAGAATCGGCACGCCGGCGCTGATGAGGGTGCCCAGGGTCCTCGTCCACCGAGTGATGGAAACCTTGCTCGTCAACTGCCCGACTACGGGCAGCTTCAACTGGATGGTGTCGAGCACCACCCGCCCCGGTCGGAATCTCCGGACGAACCTCACCAGGACGACGACGCCAAACGGTATGCCGAGGAGGACCGCCCATCCGTACTGCGTGGCGATCCAGTTGCTGATGCCCAGCACCGTGGTCGTCACGGGGTTCAGCGTGCCCTCGACCATCTCCTCCAGCACGTCCTTGAACGACGGAATCACGTATTTCATCAGGCCCAGCAGGATGAGGAACGCGGCGGTCAGCACGACCGCAGGGTAAATCATGGCGCCTTTGACGCGCGCCTTCAGGCGGATGGTCTTTTCCTTGAAGTCCGCCACGCGCGACAGGATCAGGTCGAGCACGCCTCCCGTCTCGCCGGCGGCCACCATGTTCACGAAGAGCCGGTCGAAGGCCCGCGCGTACTTGCCCATCGCCTCGGACAGGGTCGAGCCGCCCTCGATGTCGTCGGCCACGTATCCGATGATCCGCTTGAAGTTGCCCGATTTCTGCTGCTCTTCAAGGATGCGCAACGAGCGCAGGATGGGCAGGCCGGCGTCCTGCAGTGTCGAAAGCTGCCGGGCAAACTGCGTGATGTACTTGACCTTGACCTTGGCGTTGGCCCCCCGCCGTTTCTTCGCTCGGGCCGCCCCGACCCTGCCCCCCGCCCGCGCCGTCGCTTTGGAGCGGACCTTCGTGGGGAAATACCCCATGTTGCGAATCTTGCTGATCGCTTCTTTCTCGCTGAGGGCCTCGATCTCGTCCTTGATTTCGACGCCCTGGGAATCCAGCGCCACATACTGAAAGACAGGCATTTTCTCTTACCTCACTTTCACGTCATCGGTTCCCCTGTACAACCCTCCGGCCCATCCGCTCAGCCTTCCATAATCGTTTCTCTGGCAATCTCGTCGATGGTGGTGACGCCGTCGAATATGGCTGCCAGGCCATTATCACGCAGTTGCTTCATCCCCGCCTTCTGGGCCGCCATGCGCAACACGTTCGTCGAAGCGCGATTCATCACCAGATCACGAATCTCGTCGTTGAACACCATGACCTCGAAGATGCCGACCCGGCCCCGGTAACCGGTCCCGTTGCAGCGACTGCAACCACGTCCATAGTAAAACTCCTTGCCCTTGATCTCCTCTTCCGTCAGCCTCAGGTCCCTGAGCTGCGCTTCATCGGGCGCGAACGCCGTTTTGCAATTCAGACATATCCTCCGCACCAGCCTTTGGGCCACGATTCCCTCGATCGTCGCGGTCAGAAGGAACGGCTCGACGCCCAGGTCCAGCAGACGGTCAATCGAGCTGGGAGCATCGTTCGTGTGCAGGGTCGTGAACACAATATGACCGGTCAGCGACGCCTGCGCCGCGATTTCCGCCGTCTCGAGGTCGCGAATCTCGCCGACGAGGATGATGTCCGGGTCCTGACGCAGGATGGAACGCAGACACCGCGCAAACGTCAGCCCGATATCCGGCTTCATCTGGACCTGAATCATGCCATCCATATCGTATTCTACCGGGTCCTCGGTGGTGATGATCTTGACGTCGATGGTATTCAGCTCGCTCAGGGCCGAGTAGAGCGTCGTTGTCTTGCCGCAACCGGTCGGGCCTGTGACGATGATGATTCCGTTCGGTTTGCTGATGAGCTGCCGGAAGGTCTTGATGTCGTCCGGCCTGAGCCCCAGCTTTCCCAGATCGAAGCTCACCTGGCTGCGATCCAGCACCCGCAAGACGACGCTTTCCCCGAACATGGTAGGCAGGACGCTGACGCGCAAATCCACCGGATTCCCCTGCACGGTCAGGGAGATTCGGCCGTCCTGCGGCAGACGCCGCTCCGCAATGTCCAGGCTCGCCATGACCTTGATGCGAGAGCTCAACGCCGCCGCGATGTACTTCGGCGGCGGAATCATCTCGTACAGGATGCCGTCGATGCGATAGCGCATCTTGTATTCGGTCTCGAAAGGCTCGAAATGAATGTCCGACGCCTTGTCTCTGATTGCCTGCAGCAAAACCAGGTTCAGCAGTTTCTTCACCGGGTTCGACTCAGACAGTTCCTTCAGCTCGTCAAGGTCGATACTCTGGTTCCGGCCGTCGAATTCCGCCAGGAACGCATCGGATTGAATCTCATCAATCAACTCGGTAATGTTCTCGTCCTGGCTGGTCTCATAATATTTGGTCAGCGCTCCCTCCAGGCCGTCGCGATCGGTCATCTTTGCCGTCACGTTGAAGCCCATCAACGTGCGGAGGTCATCGGTCGCCCGAAAATTGTCCACGTTGTCCAGCGCAACCGTCAGCTCATTCTTCTCCTTATTGTACTCGAGTGGAACGATATGATAGGTTTTCGCCATCTGAGCCGGCACTTTTTCGATGACATCCTTCGGTATGTCCAGCCCGTCGATACTGGTGTATTCCATCCCGCGCTTGGCCGCCAAAGCGACCTGGAGTTCCGTCTCGTCCACCAACCCCAATTCGAGGAATATCTGCCCGATGCGAACGTCCCCGCCTCGCTTCTTCTGAATCTCAAGGCACTCATGAACCTTGTCCCGGCTCAGAACGCCCATCTTCATCAGAATTCTCCCCAGCGGTCGGCCACGCAACTGTTCGACTGGAGGGAGCTTTTCGACTGCCTTCATCTTGCCCATCGCGGTAGACCCTCAAAGACCCTATAACCCAATACGACCCCATTATAACAAAGTAAATAGCCGTCGTTAAAAAAATTAGGTATTCGACATCTGGTTACTAAGACACCGGCCAACCACAAGAACCTCTCACACTCTCTGGATTTCAGCAGACACACCATGTCCACCCGCCCTGCGGCTCAGACCTGTCTTCACAAGAATACCCCGCAGGCTCTACGTCTTTAGAATCGGACCGAGATCCTCCAACTCCTTTGCTGTTTCGTCGGCCCTCTTCCTTAACTTGCCCTTGGCTCCAGCCATCTTAGCCATGGCCTTCTCCTGCAAGGCCCCGGGCTGACGCCCCTTGTCGAGCATCTCTTCAAGCGTGATTTTGCCGATGTCGTAGAGCTGCCAGAGGTGCTCGTCGAGCAGTTGCATGCCCAGTTTCTTGCCGGTTTGAATACTGGAGTCAATACGGTAGGTCTTGTTCTCTCGTATCAGGTTCGCGATGGCGGGCGTGACGACCATGAACTCATAGGCCGCTATCCGGCCTCGGCCCGCCGCCAGCGGGCAAAGGGCCTGGCTGAGCACGGCGATGAGGTTGCCGCTCAACTGGATGCGGATCTGCTCCTGCTGATCCGTGGGGAACACGTCGATAATTCGGGTGACCGTGCCGGCAGCGCTGGTCGTGTGGACCGTACTGAAAACCAGGTGTCCAGTCTCGGCGGCACGCACAGCCGCTTCGATGGTTTCAAGGTCACGCAACTCCCCGACGAGAATCACGTCCGGGTCCATACGCAGCACGCGTCGGAGGGCTTCGGCGAAGCTCGGCACGTCGACGCCCACTTCACGCTGATTGATGATGGACTTCTTGTGGACATGGTAATACTCGATAGGGTCTTCAACCGTCACGATATGGCGGTCAAAGTTCTCATTGATGTAGTTGATCATGGTCGCAAGCGTCGTCGTTTTGCCGCTACCCGTGGGTCCGGTAACCAGGAACATCCCACGGGGCCGGCGGCACAAAGCCGCACAAATCTTCGGCAGACCGATCTCCTCGAAAGTGAGGATCTTGCTCGGGATTTGCCGCAGCACGATGGAAACATTGCCCTTTTGCCTGAATACGGACACACGGAAGCGGGCAGCGTCGCCATAGGCGAAGCCGAAGTCGGTTCCCCCCTCCTCCTGCAATTCCTGCTGGCAGCGCTCGGGCGTGATGCTCTTCATCAGGGCCGCTGCATCATCAGGCTCCAAAACCTTCGTCTCCAGCGACCTCAGATGGCCATCGATACGCAGCACCGGCGGCCGCCCTACGCTGATATGAATATCCGACGCTCCCTGCGAGACGCAGGCATGGAGAATTCTATCCATGTTCAACGTTGTTGCCATCTGTATCCCCTACTGATACTGAGCCAACTATGCTTCAAGCGAGAGCCCTTCGACCTGGGCGGTGCGGGAAACCTCCTCAGCCGTCGATATGCCCTTGAACACCTTTATCACACCATCCTCAGCCAGAGTCCGCATGCCGCTGGCCTGCGCTGCCTCCCGCAACTCGGCCGTCGCGGACCTCTTGTATGCCAGTTCCCGCAGCTCATTGTTCATCTCGACCATCTCAAAGATGCCCAGCCGGCCCTTGTAGCCCGTATTCTGGCAGGCCTTGCAGCCGGTCCCCTTGTAGAACGTGCGCTTCTTCGCCTCCTCCGGGTCGATCCCAAGAAGCCGCAGATGCTGTGGATTGACGTTCTCGTCCACCGCCTTACACTTCTTGCAGATGACGCGCACGAGCCGCTGGGCCATGATCGCTTGGATGGAACTGGCCACGAGGAACGGCTTGACGCCCATGTCGATCAGACGGGTGATCGCGCTGCAGGCGTCATTGGTGTGCAGAGTGCTGAATACCAAGTGTCCCGTCAGGGCCGCTTGGACGGCGGTGTCGGCCACTTCACTGTCGCGGATTTCGCCAACGAGGATGATATTCGGCGCTTGCCGCAGCATGGCCCGGAGGATTTTGTCGAACGTCAGGCCGATGTCCTCTTTGACCTGACACTGGTTCATGCCGGCAAAGTTGTATTCGACAGGGTCCTCGGCGGTGATGATTTTCTTGTCCGGCTTGTTCAGCTCCTGTAACGCCGCATACAGGGTCGTCGTCTTGCCGCTGCCGGTAGGTCCGGTAACCAGAAAAATGCCGTTGGGTCTTTTGATGATTTGCTGGAACTGCTCGTAATTGTCCTGCTCGAACCCCAGCGACTCAATGCCGATGTTCACGGCATCGGGCCGCAGAATACGCAGCACGACACTCGGCCCGTGGACCCCGGGCAGGGATGAGACACGGAAATCGATATCCGAGCCGGCGATGGTCCGCTTGATACGGCCGTCCTGGGGCAGCCGCTTCTCGGCAATGTCCATGCCCGACAGGATTTTGAAGCGCGCCACCAGCGGGGCCTGCATGTTCTTGGGGATCGAGTCCTTTTCCAGGCAGACACCGTCGATCCGGTACCGGATGCGAACCCGATCCGCCATCGGCTCGATATGAATATCGCTCGCCCGCGCATGGTAAGCCGTGTCGATAATCAGGTTCACCAGTCGAATGACGGGACCGTCGTCGCCGTCCACACCCCCCTGAATTCGCATGGCCTCGGCCTGCAACTCATGCCCCGCCTCGGCCAGTTCCTGTGCGGTCGCGTCGATACTGTGCTTGAGCCTGTCGTCCTCCGGCGCGGGTCCCTTGTCTGCCAGGGACTCGTCGATGTAGGCGCGTATCTTCTTGGGATTCGCCACATAACATTCCAACTCCGTATTGAGCCGCAGCCGAACCGAGTCCATCATGTCCAGGTCCATCGGGTCGCTGATAATCAGCTTGAGCCGCCCATTGGTCATGCTCAGGGGCAGGATATTGTGCCGTTTGATGAGGTCTTCCGGCACGATTTTCACGGCGTCCGTGGGGATGGTGACATCATCGAGGTTCACGTATTTGAGTCCAAACTGCTTCGCGATGGCTTTGGCCAGAATATCCTCGTTGATCAGGCCCAAGTCGAGCAAGACCTGGCCGAGGCGCTTATTGCTCGACCTGGCGGTCTTGATGGCACTGATCAACGCCTGCTTCTCGACCAGCCCTGCCTTGTAGAGGATTTCCCCTAAGTGCATGCGTTGTTTGGTCATACGAACCTCAAGTGCTCCTACCACCGGTTCCCCGTTATTATCGGGAATTCTGCAAAGTGAAGATCAGGCTCATATTATGCAGAAACACCTTTATTATAGCACCCTGGAGCAGACCTGTCAAATCCTCAGTCTCAGCCGCAGCATGTTCAACGCGGTCTGTGCGGCACGCAATCGCACGGAGCTTCGATCAGATACGAAAATGTGGCGCGACGTATCGGTTCCCTCCCGGCTATCCACGGCAATATATACAAGCCCGACCGGCTTGAGTTCACTGCCGCCACCGGGGCCTGCTATACCGGTTATGCTGATTGCATAATCTACACCTGCCTTACGTCGCGCGCCCTGAGCCATGGCCCGTGCCACCTGCTCACTGACCGCTCCGTGTTTATCGACCATTTCGGGGGGTACATCCAGTTCCCGACGCTTGGCCTCGTTGCTGTAGGTGACCCATCCACAGGTAAAATAGCGGCTCGAACCAGGAATATCCGTAATGATTTTCGCCAGCAGGCCGCCTGTACAGGACTCCGCGACGGCCAGGGTCCTGCCCATGCGTGCCAGGCCCTCGCCCACTACCTCCGCCAAGGTCTGGTCCCCGACCCCATAGACCAGGTCGCCGAGCATTTCGTGCAGAAGACGCTCTTGCTCTCCGGCCATGCCCTCGGCCCCGCCCTGATCGGCCGCCGTAGCCACGATTTCCAGCGTGATTACGCCGGCATGGACGGTGCAGTTGACCAGGGGATTTCTTCCCCGCTCCATGACGTCACCGATGAGCCCGGCAATGGTGGACTCGCCGACCCCGAAGCAGCGAAGTCTTCTGACGACCACAGCCTGCCCGCGCGCCAGCGGGCGCAGCTCGGGTAAAACCGCGGCCGCGAACATATGACGCATCTCACCCGGCACACCCGGCAGGGCGAAGAACAGCTTTCCATCCCTCTCGGCCCGGAGGCCGGGCGCTGTCCCCATCTTATTCTCGATGGCCGTCGCTCCCTGCGGCACATAAGCCTGGACGACGTTCCTCTGCGGCATTTCGACGCCCCGTCGCTGAAAGAACTGCTGCAGTTTCGACAGCAGATCGTCCCGCCGCACCAGCTCCACGCCGAAGAAGCCGGCAAATGCCTGACGCGTCAGATCATCATCGGTCGGCCCCAGTCCTCCTGTGGTCACGATCACATCCGCCTCGCTCGCCGCCAGACCGAGCGCGCGCTCAATCGCCGCCACCTCATCAGCCACGCCGTAAATGCTGACTACCGGCAGGTTTACGCTTCGAAGTTGCGTGGCGATATACGCAGCATTCGTATCGGCCGTCCGCCCGTTCAGCAGCTCATTGCCGATGCTGACGATACTCGCCTTCTCGAAGTGCTCGTCGCCCATCACATCTCGATCATCGCCTTGACGACCCCGTCCTCATAACCGGCGACCAACTCGAAAGCGTCCCGGACCCGATCGAGCTGGAAACGATGGGTCACCATGAAGTCCGCCTTGACTTTCCCCGTTGCCAGGAGGTCCATGGCGGTCTGCGTGCAGCGGTTCTGCCGCCGGATGTTGATAATGGTGACCTCCTTCCGCCGTATCTTGTCGATGGCGAAGGAGATACGATCTTCGCGCGGAATGCCAACCAGTATCAGCTTGCCGCCCGGCCTAAGCAGGTCAATAGCCTGGTCCATCGTCTCCTGCTGGCCGGCACACTCAAACGCCACGTCCATCCCCAGCGGCCGGCGGCTGAGAATTGTGGCTACGACGTCCTCTTTCAGCGGATTGCCGACCCAGGTCGCGCCGCCCTTTCTCGCCACCTCCACGCGCTCGTCGATCTTCTCCGTCACGTAGCAGTTCTGCACCCCCTCGGCCCTCGCACAGACCATGCAGCTCAGACCGATCGGACCGGCCCCGAGAATCGCCACGTCGGCCGCCGCGGGCAGCCGGGACTGCCTGACCGAATAGACGGCGATGGCCAGAGGCTCACACAGGACGCCCTGCTCAACCGTGAGCTTGCCCCGGGTGGGCAGGCAGCACTCCTCGGGCATGACAATGTATTCGCTGAGACACCCGTTCCCCTGCCCCGGCGTGCCGAGAAACCGCAGATTGGAGCAGGTATTCTCCCTACCCTGGTTGCACTGGTCACAGGCGTGACACGAGACGGCAGGCTCAACGACCACCGGCTCGCCCACCCGGACCCGCTCCACGGCCTTTCCCACGGCCGCCACGGTCGCGGCGCATTCGTGACCCACGATAAAAGGGAATTGGACCACCTGCGACCCGATCCGGCCCGTTTCGAAGTAGTGGACATCCGACCCGCACACCCCGACCTTCTCGATTCTTAACAGCACATCGGTGTCTTTCTCGATCTTCGGATCGGGTACTTCCCGGACCTCCATTTGACGGATGCCCGTCAGCACAGCCGCTTTCATAAGCTGCAAAACTCTCCTGTCAGACGTTGAACCTGAAGTTGATGACGTCGCCGTCTTTGACAACGTACTCTTTGCCTTCGAGTCGCATCTTGCCCGCGGCTTTGACGGCCTTCTCATCGCCCAGTTGTCGCAAGTCCTCAAATGCCATCGTCTCGGCGCGGATGAAGCCCCGCTTGATATCGGAATGGACCTTGCCCGCCGCGTCCCAGGCAATCGTGCCCTGGCGGATCGGCCAGGCCCGCACCTCATCGTCGCCTATAGTCAGAAAGCTGATCAGGCCCAGCGCCGAATAACAGATCTTGACGAACTTCTGAACTGCGGATTCCGTGATCCCCAGGTCCGACATGAATACAGCCCGGCTGTCTTCGTCCAATTGGGCCAGCTCGTGCTCCAGCTTCGCACACATCGTGACCACGGGCACCGTCCCGCCCATCACCGCGCCAAGGTCGAACGACCTGTCGAGCTCGTTCTCGCCCACGTTGACAACGACCGCCACGGGTTTGAGCGTCAGAAATCCCAGGGACTTGACCACGGCAAGCTCATCCTCGGTCTGGATAACCGAGCTGATGGGCTTTTCGGCCTCGATGGCCTCCCCCAGCTTCTTGTGCAGAGCCAGTTCCGCCTTGTCCTGGGCCTGGGTCTTCGTCGGCTTGAGCACCTGTTTCTCCAGCTTCTCGGCCCGCGTCGTGACCAGCTCCAGGTCGGACAGCAACAACTCCGTTTGCAGCTCGGCCAAGTCCCGCTTCGGGTCGACGCTGCCCTGGTAAGGCGGCACTGCCGGGTTCTCGAACGCCCGGACGACGAGGACCAACATATCCACCGTCCGTATCTGCCCGATCAGCCGCCGGGCCGCCGCCCGTCCGTGCTCGCTCGTGAAACTGAAACCGGGCAGGTCCAGGACATCCACCGTCGCGTGGACCCGCTTTTTCCGTCCATGGAGCTTCTCCAGCCACAGCAGGCGTTCATCAGGCACGGGCACAATCGCCTCTTCCACTACGTTGAGCCCCAAGGGAGGTATCGCCTTGCCGCTGAGGGCCGAAAGAATCGTGCTTTTGCCGGACTGTGAAAGCCCGAGCAGCGCGGTTTTCATGCTATTCTCCAGAATCGTAAACACTGCCGCCGGTGGCATCATAAGCCACGACGGCGGGGAAATCAATAACCTCCAACCTTCGGATGGCCTCGGTCCCCAAATCTCCGTAGGCGGCCACCTCAGCCCGGACGATATGCCGGCTCAGCAAAGCGCCCGCCCCGCCGAGCGTGGAGAAATGCACGGCCCCGTACTGTCTGAGCGCCTGCCGGACCTCCTGGCCGCGATATCCCTTTCCCATCATCCCCCGCAGTCCACAGGCAATGAGCCTGGGGCTAAAGGGGTCCATGCGGGCGGAAGTCGTCGGGCCGGCCGAGCCGATAACTCGTCCCGGCCGAGCCGGCGTCGGGCCGACAAAATAGAGAATCGACCCTTCCAGCGATATCGGCAACGATTGCCCACGCTCGACGGCATCGCAGAGGCGTTTATGAGCCATATCACGGGCCGTGAAGACCGTCCCATCGATAGCAACCTCGTCGCCCGCTCTCAGTTGACGCACGTCGGCCTCGCTCAGCGGTACACGCAACCTCTTCACTCATCGATCTCCCATGACTCCATGAAACCATCACCCGACAGACACTTCGGTCGGTAGTCGTGTGCGACGGCATGCTTGTGACCGGCCAATCGCGCTGCAATCCATCACTCTGTTCGCTGATGACGCAAACCCAACTGGAGTGTATATCATGTCGGCGCTTCTCTCAAAACATTTTGGAAATTCATATCGCTCTGTCTGCCGCTCCACTATAATGGCTACTATGGCCAAGTATCCGATATTTCTCGAGCTCGGTGGCCGGCGAGCGGTGCTGGTTGGTGGCGGCGCGGTGGCGGTCCGCAAGGCCGAGGCGCTTCTGGGCGCCGGCGCGAGACTGGTCGTCGTGACCCACAGACCCAGCGACGCAATGACCGCGCTGTGCACCCGGCACGGAGCGGAGCTGATTCGCTCCCGGTACTCGAAACAGTACATCGCCGAGGCCGTTCTCGTCATCGCCGCGACAAACGACCAAAAGATCAACGGGCAGGTCTATCAGGATTGCCAGGAGCTGGAGATTCTCTGCAACGTGGTCGATGATCCCCTGCTTTGCGATTTCTTCGTGCCGGCAGTCGTGAAGCGCGGCGATCTACAGATCGCCATCGGGACGGAGGGCTACGCCCCCGCCTACGCCGGCCATCTCCGGAAGAAGCTCGAAACCCTGTTCACGGAAGAGCACGGGCGATTCCTCGCCGAGCTCGAACGGGTACGCCAGGAAATCATCGAGGAGGTCCTCGTTGCCACCGACCGCAAGGCCCTGCTGGGCGAGCTCGTGGATGACGAGTCGTTCGAGTACTTCAAGGCGAGCGGCGCGGAAGCCTGGCGGAAAAGAGCCCGGGACATGGTCCAATCTCGAGTGGCGAAGACCTGAGCCGCCTGAGCGTCGGCTGACGTGAGAGACCGGCCGCGTTTCAATTGTCCGCAGATTGGCATTTCTTCACCTGCCGTCATCGGATTGTCCAGGATGCCGGTCTGCCGGGGTCGGACCGACCGCTCCGGGCGCTGATTGCCGGCGCACAGATGCGTGCACCATGAAAAAGGCTGAGGGTTCTGGAAGGATCTCGGCTTCTCATATCGATTGCAATTGAGAATTTCGTGTCTCCGGGCGGCGGCGTCAAGGGTTCCCAAACGCGATGTATCGCGTTTGGGGTCCCCAAGCGCAGCTTGGCGATGGCTTATCCATTCACCGTCGGCAAAGCCGTCGGCCTTGCCGCTGCCACCCATCTGAATAGCCTGTATCAGGCCCATCTCAAGGATTTGGGACGTTGCCAACTCCTCTGACGGTGCGGCTTCGATGGGGCCGGTCCCTCCGGACCCCACGGGCCAACAAGTTTGCCTGTGCCAACCCTTTGTGGAGTCCGGCCACGCTGGACCGGCCCTCTCACTCACCCCGCTCCAGGGCGTGAATCCGCCACCGAACGCCGAGCGCACCCCGAGCGGAAATACCGAGTTCGTTTTCGTTGCAGCCCCGGCGGCATGGAGATATCCTTGGGGAGAAAGGAGAAGACGGCGTGAACGATCACGGGACGACACCGACCACGGGCCTGCCGGGGCTGGACCGGGTCCTGAAGGGCGTTCTGCCCGGCGACAATATCGTCTGGCAGGTCGATACCATTGCCGACTACATGGCGGTCGTCGCGCCGTATTGCCGGGCCGGTCTGGAATCCGGCCGCAAGGTCGTCTATTTTCGGTTCGCCAGCCATCCGCCGGTGGTTGGCCGGGACTGCGAGGCCGAGGTTCACGAGCTGGACCCCGCCGAGGGCTTCGAGACATTTGTCGCCCGAATCCACGGCGTAATCGAGAACGCCGGTCGCGGCGTGCTGTACATCTTCGACTGCATGTCGGAACTGGCCGCCGACTGGTACTCGGACTCCATGCTCGGCAACTTCTTCATGCTCACCTGCCCGTACCTCTACGATCTGGAGACCGTGGCGTACTTTGCCCTGTTCCGCAATTATCACAGCTCCAAGGCGATCCGCCCCGTCGCCGAGACGACACAGTTGTTCCTGGAGCTATACCGCCATGCCGGGACCCTCTATGTCCATCCGCTCAAGGTGCAGTTCCGCTACTCGCCCACGATGAACATGCTGCACGCCTGGGACGGGGACGAATTCAGGCCCGTAACGTCCAGCGTATTGATCTCGTCCATCCTGGCGTCCGTGAACCGGTCCGACCTGAACTCCGACGCGCGGCCGGGCTTCTGGGAGCGGACTTTCGCGGCGGCCCAAAACGTCTGCGACGGTGCGAAAGCCGGCCGCTGTCCCCCGCCGCGAGAGCAGGCGACGTTCCACCACCTGTGCCGGATGGCCATCTCACGCGATCCGGGAATGCTCAAGCTGGTGTCCCGTTACCTGACCCTCGACGATGTCCTGAACATCTGGCGGCGGATGATCGGCTCCGGGCTCGTCGGCGGCAAGACCGTCGGCATGCTCGTCGCCCGCCGTATCCTTAAGCGGCACTCGCCCCGCTTCGCCGAGCTTCTCGAAGAGCACGACTCCTTCTACATCGGCTCCGACGTGTTCTACACCTACCTGGTCCGTAACGGCGTCTGGTGGCTGCGGCAGAAACAACGAAATCCCCAGACCTTTCTCGAAGGCGCCGTCCAGGCCCGCCAGAGAATCCTCATGGGCCAGTTCCCCGACCATATCCTCAAGCAGTTCGAGCAGATGCTGGATTACTTCGGCCAGTCGCCCATCATCGTGCGTTCCAGCTCCCTGCTGGAGGACAACTACGGCAACTCCTTCGCGGGCAAATACGAGAGCGTGTTCTGCCCGAACCAGGGGCCGCGGGAGCGTCGCCTGGAGGATTTCCTCTCGGCGGTGCGGACTATCTACGCGAGCACGATGAGCGAGAAGGCGCTGCGCTACCGCGAGCAGCGCGGCCTGCTGAACCAGGACGAGCAGATGGCCCTGCTGGTGATGCGGGTCTCCGGGGCGATGCACGGGCGATATTACTACCCCCAGGCCGCCGGCGTGGGGTTCTCCTTCAATCCGTACGTCTGGCATGAGAGCATCGATCCGAAGGCAGGCGTGTTGCGGCTGGTTTTCGGGCTGGGCACCCGGGCCGTCAACCGCTCGGACGACGATTACACCAGGCTGGTGGCCCTCAACGCGCCCCAGCGGCGCCCGGAGTCCAACTTCGAGGAGGTCCGTCAGTACGCCCAGCGGCGCGTCGATTACCTCGATTTGCAGGCCAATCGAATCATGTCCGGCCATTTTCTCGACGTTATCGAGGAAGGCAGCGATGTGCCGCTGGAAATGTTCGCCTCGATCGACGAATCCGTCGAGGCCGGCGGCGGGAGCACCCGCAAGGTATGGGTGCCGACGTTCGACGACCTTCTCTCCAGAACCGACTTCGTCGGCGACATGCGCGAAATCCTCCAGGTGCTCCAGCAGGCCTATGAACACCCCGTGGACGTGGAGTTCACCCTGAACTTCGTGGACGACCGGTCCTACAAAATCCACGTGGTCCAATGCCGGCCTCTCCCGGTGAAGAGCGTAGAAACC
>CAYFUB010000114.1:0-9438 GCA_964346195.1 uncultured Pirellulales bacterium | reverse complement strand
CGATGATGTCCGCGCGGAAACCATACTGCTCCACGTAGGCAGCCAGGCCGGCCAGCCCCAGCGGCGGCATGAGGTTGGCAACGCGTGAGATATCCCGGTTCGCCGCCCGTGCATCGTAGCCCAGCGGATGAATCAACAGCACACGTCGCCTATCCATGCTTTGCCGCCTCCCGTCCCTGTGCCGCCTGCGCGCGCCGGTCCGGCGGGAAGACGATCAGACGTTCCCACAGCAGACCCTTCCATCCGGCGGCGCGCAGGGCGGCCACGACACGCCCGCCTCGTGCCGGCGGGAAGACCCGGTCCTGCCGTCTTGCCCAGGCCTCCGTCACGTGGCCATCCATCCAGGCCTTGTCCACGCCGGGTGAGACATAATAGACGGGTTCAAACAAGGTGTCGGTCTCCTTGACAAGACCCTCGGCGAGGGCGCGTCTGTGAAGCACGGTCCCCGGGTAAATTCGTATCCCTGAGAATCCGAAGACCACGCAGTGTTCGAGCCCGGCGAGGTTCTCAAGGCCCTGACGCACCGTCGCCTCGGTCTCCGCCGGGCCGCCGAAGATCACGAAATGCGCACAGGCCACGCCCGTCTGCGCCAGCATCTGATTGGCCCGCCTGACATCGTCCCACCGGAACGGTTTATCCATTGCTTCCAGCGTGACGTCCGTGGCCGCATCAGTGCCAAGTTCCGTGGCGTAGAGACCGGCCCGCCGGCACAGCGCCACCGCCTCATCAGTGAATCCTCTCGGCGAAAAATAGGCCGCCCATTTCACCCCAATCGACCGACGCGCCAGCGCCTCGGCCAGTTCCAGATAGTGTCCATGAGGGTCGTTGAACACCGAGTCGACGAAGAATACCGTATCCACCCGGAAATCACGTTTGAGCCGCTCCACGTCAGCTACGACGGCCTCTACGGGACGGGGGCGAAACGTTATCCCTGCCAGGTCCGGGTAGCTGCAATAGCAGCAATGGTAGGGACAACCGCGTTTACTCTGGAGGCCGATGATTCCACCCTTGCCACAGTAGAACGCCACGAGCGACGGATCGAAGGCGGGCGAACCCTGGCGCTGCCCGCACAGCCGCTCGGTCGTAGCAGGCCAGATGCCCGGCAGCGGCGCCCCCTTGGTCACAGCCTCGACCGCCGCAACGACATGCTCCTCACCTTCGCCAGCCACGGCGATATCGGCGCCTACGTACTCCCGTACCAGTTGCGGCATCAATGATACGGCCGGTCCGCCGATGATGATGGGAACTTCCGTACCACGCCGGATCAGCGTCACCACGTTCTTCGCTTCTTTCAACTCCCACGTGTCGTCAAACGCGGCCGTGGAGTCCACATGGTCGACATTGCGGATCGACACCGCCACCACCTCCGGCGCGAACGCCGCAATCGCCTGCTCCAGCTTCCCGGCGGCGCGGCCGGCCGCCAGCCAGTCAAATTGACGCACCTCATGCCCCGCCCCCATCAGAGCGCCGGCTACCGTCGCCATGCCCAGCGGGTAGACCGCGTACGGCATCTGGCAGGTGTTGGCGGATATGAGGAGAACCCGGCTCATGGGTCGCACAGCCCCTTCGATTGAAAGCGTCTCTTCTCCCGCGGACTGTAACGGCGGTAGGTCCCATCGGCCATCTCGCGCTCGATGACCCGTTGAAACAGTTGCCCCATGCGGAGCTGATAGCCCGATTCCGCGTAGAACGTGTCCCAGGCGTAATTATACATGGCCTGCAGGTCGCCAACCGTCATCCTTTGCGGCTGGAATACCACCTTGTCGGCGGTGTACCGGCTCCAATCGCTGCTGAGAATCCGATTTTGCTGCTCCAATCGTTCGCGAATCGGCGTGTGTGGAAACGGCGTCACGATGGTGAACTCCGCGATGTCGAGACGGATGCGACACAAGAAGTCCACGAGTCGCTTGATGGAATCCACGTCGTGATCATCCGTGCCGAGCAGCACGGTGCCCTCCACGCCGATACCATGGTCCTGGAGCATGCGGATGCGGTCCCGAATCACGTCCGAGGTATCGAACACGGCCTGGTACACATACCAGCAACCGGCCTCAGCCGCCAGGCGAATGATCTTCTCATCGTAGAAGATCGGGTGCGACACCCACTTTTTCTTCAGCGGCTTCATGGCGGTGAACAGTTCCACCAGCCACTCCCGGTCCTGGGCCAGCGAATTGTCCACAAGGAAGAGCCGGTTGTTGGGAATCTGTTCGATCTCCTCGACGACCCGCGCGATCGGGCGGGGGCGGAACTGTTTGCCGCCCAGGAACGCGCTGCAACAGGGGAAGCAATTGAATTTGCAGCCGCGCGAGGCGTGCACGAGATCCACCATCTGGATGCCGCGATAGTTGTACAGCGTCCGATTCAGGATGTCCCGACGGGCCGGTCCAATCCATTCGGTCGGTGGCGGGACTCCCATGAAATCATACACCGGTTCGAGCCGCCCTGCCTTGAAATCGTCGAGGACCTGCGTGAAACGTCCCTCGGCCTCGCCCAGGAATATCGCGTCGGCGTGCCGGGCCGCGTCTTCACGGTGCAGCATGGTCGCGATGCCGCCGAAAATGACGGGCAGCCCCATCGCGCGAAACCTGTCCGCAATCTCGAACGCCCGGGGAAGCTGACACGTCAGCATGGTGGAGATCGCGATCAGGTCCGCATCTGCATTGAAGCCCACCTCCTGGACGTTGTCGTCTTCGAAGATGATTTCCACATCATCCGGCACCGTCGCCGCGAACACCACCGGACCGTGCGGCGGCAGGTGAAAGACGGTCTGGCGGTCCAATTTGGGCCACGCCGGATAAATCAGTTTCATCTTCATCAATCGGAACCTCTTGTTTGCATGCTGCGATGCCTCCCGCCGTGCAGGGTGAAAGCGTTGTCCCCTATCCAGTCGAGCGTCGCTCTTGCAGAACCGAGTCGGCAAGTTCGCTGATGTCACCGATCCGCTCAGTTCCGTACCACAACTGTTCACCATCCCACTTCCATGCCGCCATGTCCGGCCCTTTGCTCAATACGAAGAATACGGCCCCGCAAGGCCCCTGCGCCCCTTGGCCCGGAGCACCGGCGGCGACATCACACCAACCCGCCACCGCGGTTTCGCAGAGTTCCCACCGAATCAGGTCCGCTGCGGTGCGAACGCCCGCCAGGTGGTCGTTCGAATCGTCGATCACGAAGCTCGGACCCGTCAGCCCGAACTGGATGGAGGCCTCGCCGAGCATGCAGCTCGGCAGGGTATAGGCGAACAGGTTGGGACTGGCCATCGCCCCGCCGTCAGATGCCGCCGTCTCGAAGTAGGCCAGGTCCGCCTCCAGGCAGCCCTGCCGCGTCCCCGCCACCAGCCCAATCGCTCGTTTCTGGCTCCAGCGGTCCAGCCCCGCGCTTCGCAACGCCAGGGTAACGGCAGCGAATCCCGCCTTGGCGTACGTATCGAATCGCCCGAACCGGGGGTGGGCCGTCTCCAGGAACAGCTTGCTTCTGAGGGTGGGCAGTCGCCCGGGACCGAGCGAGAAAGTTTCTCCAGGCCGGCCGCTGCCGAGGCCTGCCGGCGTTACCCATCCCATGCCGTGGATATCCAGCCTCATGCCTCAGCACTCCTTTGCAGCACGGCACACGCGTTAATGCCGCCAAACCCTGAGTTCGTGGCCAGCAGGGAGCCGCCGGAGATGGGTTGCACCTCTGCGGAGACCTGTACCCTGCCTCCCGGTTCCGGCGACCGCAGCCCGACGGTCGGCGGGAGGCATTGGTGCCTCAGGCTGCAAAGCCCCACGATGGCCTCGATCGCGCCGCAGGCGCCCATCGTATGACCGATAGCCCCTTTTACAGAGTGAAATGCGGGCACAGGATTGAAGATCGCGCCGAAGGCCGTCAGCTCCATGGCATCGTTGTAGACCGATCCGGTGCCGTGGGCGTTGATCGCCGCAATATCGGGCGGCGCCACACCGGCGCTGTCCAGCGCCTGGCGGATGGCCAGCATCAGACCCTCGCCGGTCCGTGACGGGGCGGTGATATGATGGGCGTCCGAAGCCATACCCCACCCTGCCACCCGGCCGAGACTCGGGCGTTTCTCCTGCCGCCGGCGCCGCTCGCTCATCAGCAGCAGATAGGCCGCCCCCTCGCCGAGGAGCAGGCCGTCTCGCTCCACGTCGAACGGGCGACACGCGCTCGCCGATAGCGCGTGCAGCGACGAAAAGCCGGAAAAGACGAATTCGGAAACGAGGTCCAGCCCGCAGACCAGTACCGACTCGGCCTCGCCCCGGTCGATGCACAATGCACCCAGAGCCAAGGCAATCATGGCCGAGGCGCACGCCGCACTGATGTTGTGCCGTCGCCCGTGCAGACCCAGCCGGTGGGCCACGAGATCCGCCACCTGGCCGCCCAGGATCCGGTCGAAGGGCGTCTGCTGCTTTCTCACCGCTCGTTCCAACTGATCGATGCCGGCCTTGGTGCTGGCCGTAAACAGCATGGTGCCCGCCGGAACCGAAGGCGTCCCATCAAAGAGCATTTCGATGAGTGCATCCAACCGGGAACACGGATGCTCCGCATCGAGAGCGCCAATACAGCCGGCCAGGCTTGATACGTAACCGTCCGTGGCAAAGCGCCGCACCGGGGCCAGGCCCGTCCGACCGGCCAACAGGCCTTGCCAGAGGGCGTCCACGCCGACCCCAAGGGCCGTCACCACTCCCATATCCACTACGTGAACCGCGTTCAAGCCAGCTCCCCCTGTCTCCATCGCTTGAGAAAGGCCGCGAAGAACGGCGGCGGTGTCAGCAGCACATTCCTGTCCTCATCCAGCATCAACTGAACCGTGCAGCCCGTGCATACCAATCGTCCTTCGCTATTGTAGATTTCGTATTCGAAGTTGATGCGGGCGGCGTCCGACCACCGCAGGACGGTCCTGATCTGGAATTCTTCGTCGAACCGCAGTGGATGATGATAGTCAATCTGTATCTGTCGCAACGGCACCGCAATCCGCTCGCGGATGAAGTCACTATAGCTGACCCCATACTTGTGGCCCAGAGCGACGCGCCCGTCCTCAAAATAGCTGGCGTATCGGCCGTGCCAGACGATGCCCATCGGGTCCACTTCCTCGAACCTCACCCGGCGCGTCAGCATCAGGCACAGTGGCGCCGGCGCACCCTCGATGATCGGGAAATACACTTTACGCATGGCGGTCCTCCTCGGCCAACTCGGCCGTGAAGACCGCTGCCTTCTCGTCATTGACCAGCAGGGTGAAGGTGCAGCGCAGACCACCGTCCATCGCCTGCTCCCGCCAGCAGACCGTCACCGGCTGATTCGGTTGAATCGTCTTGAGAAACTTGCCCCGCGCCACCTTCCACAGGCTCCAGTTGCCGCCGAGGCGCATCCCGAGGGCGCACTGCCCCATCAGCAACTGGATAAACGCCGGCAGGACCGGGCGGCCGGGGAAGTGGCCGCGGAAACCGGGGAAGTCCTCCTCAAGGCGAAACGTCAGGGCGTAGCCCGCATCCGCCTCCAGGACTCGGACGGGTCCGTCGGCCCGCGCGATGATCTCTTCTCGTACCGTACGCATGGTCATATCGATTCACCAGATTCTCGATGATCCAGGGCAGGCAACACCACCAGGGCACAAATCATAGCGGGAATAATGCCCAGTACAACGGTCATGCCAAGAGAGAACAGGGCCGGATGACGGGCCAGCGACAAGGCGCCGAAGCCGCAGATCGTGGTCGCCGCGGAAGCCATCACGGCCCGGTCGGTGGCGTAGTCGCGCTCGCGTCGCCGCACCATGAATACACCATAGTCAATGCTCAGCCCGATGACGAGCATGCTGGCCGCCATGTTGAACAGATTCACCCGCATGCCCGCCAGCGCCATGACCGCCAGCATCATTTCCAATCCCGTCACAGCCGGCAGCAGGCTCAGGACGACCGGCCGCACCCGCCGGAAGGCAAGGGTCACCACGACCACCACCATGACCGACGCACCGAGCAGGAACCGGCGAAAATCGCGCTCCAGAGAATGCTGGAGGGTCGCGGCGAATCGTCTTTGAGAAACGGCCTCCACTCCCGGGGGCAGATCCAGAGCCGAGGCACCGAAGGCCTCCGCCGTCCGCTCGTTGTCCGGAACGAAATTCATCAGGCCCAGTCCTTCGGATCGTCGCAGGAACAGCGGCTCCAGCAGCGGACCCGCGGTCTCTCTCATCTCGGCGACCCGGAACGGCTCGCGCGGCTGCTCGATCCACCGTACAAACGAGTCGAATGTGCCTGCCGAGAAACGAAGTCTGCGGCCGTGCTCGCTCAGGGCCGCTTTCAACTGCTCGAGCCGACCGTCTTGTTGCCAGAATTGCCGCCACCGCGCCAGATTCGCCAACTGCGTAGTGCGACTGGGCAACAGCGGCGCCAGGCTGACCAGCTCACCGGGACCCCAGAGACAACTCAACCGGGCATAGACCTGTTCGTTCGTCTGCAGGGCGGCTTCGGCGTCATCAGATCGGACCACCACGAGCGCCCGGCCACGCGGATCGCTCCACACGTCACGCACGCAGTATTCGTCCGCGAGCACGTCTGCGGGAGTCACGCCTACATTGCGAAGGTCGCCGTCGAACCGCACCCGGGTGCACAAGGGCAGCGCGGCCACCGCCAGCACCAGCCACCCGGCCACGATCCAGCGGCGGCGCGCCGCGACGGCCGGGAGCAGCACCAGGGGGCTTTTGGAGTTGGTCGTCACCCAATGAGGCAACCAGACGAACGCCAGGCCCAGGGCAGTCGTCAGGCCTGCCATGGAGAAGACGGCCAACTGGCGTTGAATCGGGATGCCGGACCATAGCAGCACGACAAATACGCCGATAGTGGTCGCACAGGAAACGACCGCCGGTACGGCCAAATGCGCCAGCCGCTGGGCCGAATCCGATGGCGTGCCGCGCAGCGCGAAGAACACGTGGACACCGTAATCCACGGAGATGCCGAGCAGCACGGCGCCGAAGCCGATGGTGATGGCGGATATCCATCCGAAAACGCCGGCCGTTACCAGGATGCCGGCAAGCACCGCCAACCCCGGGACCACGAAGACAAAGACCGCCCGCCAGTGACGCAGCAGCAGGACGAAAACCACGACCAATCCGATCGATGAGACCGCAAAGACGGTGACCAGGTCCTGCTTGATCGTGCCGGCGTTCGCGACCGTATATCGGTGAGCGCAGACGACATGCGCGCGAATCGTCTCAGGCACCGTCTCCGCAATCACATCACTCAGGTACCGCAGTAGCTGTTCGCCCCCCCGGGAGTCACCCATGGAGACCGGCGTCTCGGCCACGAGCATGGTATGCCTGCCGCTGGGGTCCACAAGGAAGCCGCCCTCGATCCGCGCGTCAGGGATCATGGCGACGGCCCCCAGCTTGCGGAACACCTGGTCGCGAAAACCGAGCGGGTCCCGTGCCAGCCATTTCCTCAGCCATACGCCCTCCGGTCCCGTCAGAGCGTTCAGATCGCGCTGCAACGTGTCGGCCACCTGCTCCGGCCCAATCTTCGCAGCCAGGACCGCGGCGTCTTCCTCCGTGAACAACTGTGGCATGTGCGCATAGAGCCAATCGAGCAGCACGATGCCTGTCTCCATCGGCATGCCCCCGATCACCCGGGAAATCCACGGCGGGCCGAGCCGCTCGCTCAGGCGGGTCGCCGTCTCCGTCAGCAGGGCGAGTTGCTCGGGCCCCTGGGCCTCCAGACTGATCAGGATGCTTCGGGCAAACGGCGCCGCTTCGAGCAATCGGTAGCCGGTCACGAGGGCCGGATCGTTGTCCGGGAGCATCGCCGTGATGTCCTCCTGCGTGGGAACCCGCGTGACGAAGAGCCCCGCCGTGAGTGCCAGTGCCCCCAGGCAGACGGCCAGCGCGAGCCGTCGGCGCTCACCTGCCCGGTAGACCCACCGGACCGTTTTCTCCAGGAGATTCGTATTTCTGTGCCCGCAGAAACTCAATGGCCGTCCCCAAAAACGCGCGTCGTCGCGGCGGCCCCCGGCTGCACCCAGATCTTGAGCGTCCCACGTGCTGCGACCCAGCCCTCGCACAGGACCCGTCCCTCGACGAGGTAAAAATCCTCGAACGAACAGGAGGACTTGATTTTGATCTCCAGCCGCTGCCCTGCGCGTGGAGGTCGCTCGATCTGGAACTCCTGGACACCCACCAGATACCCGAGACTGGGCGGCCTGACGTTGCGTCGGTCCAGATACCCTTGAGCGGCCGCATAGGTCTGCGCCACAAGCTCAACCAGTGCGGCCGCCTCCACCTGCCCGGCCGGGTCCACGCCGATATCGCCAACCTGCAGAGTCGTTTCCGCCTCCGCACGGTCGCCCTCAACGTGCAGGAGCCGTTGCACCAGCCGCAACGGGGCTCGATGAATCATGTAGGCTTCCGTATCGGCGGGAAGGCTCATGCCGCAGACCCTCCATCATAGTACACGCCCAGATCGTCGAACAATTGACTCGAAAACAACAGCTTGCGAAATCTCACGAGCTCGTCGTGGAAAATCGTCCCGTTCTCGTAAACCTTGAAGTGCTTGCTCAACAACTCGTAGATGCGGCGGCATCCGGTTCCGAGGCCGACAGCGTTGCGAAAGGACAGGGCCTGCAAATCCGCCAGCACCTCCACGGTCAGGATGTGCTTGGCGTTGCTCACCGCCTTGAAAGCCTTGCGCGCCGCCACCGTCCCCATACTGACCACGTCCTGGTTCGAAGCGTTACAGGAGATGGACAGCGTTCCCACGGGGTTCGCCAGGTGGCGGTTTTCGGCCGTGGTCGAGGTGGCGACGTACTGGGCGCCCATGAACCCCATCGTCAGCCCCACCTCCCCGGCAATCAACAGCTCGGGCAGGCCCTCGTTCAGGTGCTTGTCGAGCAGCTTGTTGATGCGCCGCTCGGAGAGCGTGCCCATCTGGGCCACGGCCATGCACAGGCAGTCCATGGCAAAGGCGATGCTCTGTCCGTGAAAGTTGCCGCCGTGGATGACTTTCTCCTTCTCGGGAATCACCACGGGATTGTCGTTGACGGAGTTGGCCTCGATACCCACCGTCCTGGCTACCTGTTCGATCGTCTCCTGGACCGGGGCCAGGATCTGGGGCGTGCAGCGGATCGAGTAGACATCCTGCACGTTGATATCCGTTTCGAAAGAGGTCTCTCCGGCCTTGCCCCGGCGGATGCGGTCGTGGATGTCACGTCGCAGGGTGATGTTCCGCGAACCCTCATAGAGCCGGCGAATCGTCTCGGCGATGCGTTGCTGGCCCGGATGCGGCTTGACCCGGTGCAGGTCCTCATCGAACGCGTCGTCGATGCCGCCGAAGATCTCGAGCGCGAAGGCCGCCGTCACGCAGCTCAGCGACAGCAGCTTCCGGGCCCCGAACAAGGCAAACGCCGCCAGGGCCGTCATGGCGCTGGTCCCGTTGATGAGGGCAAGGCCCTCTTTGAAGCTCAGGC
>CAYFUB010000113.1:0-1696 GCA_964346195.1 uncultured Pirellulales bacterium | reverse complement strand
CGCGACCGCACGGAGAAGGAGTACGCGATCCACGACACGCACTCGGCGCTGCAGGAGGCGAAGCGCGACGGGATCGTGCCCTTCTGCCTGACGGTGGACCGCTACGGGCACGATTACCTGAAGCAGATGTGTCAGGACATGGCGTACGCCGTTGTGCCGGACATCGAGTCCCTCCCCTCACGCATCACGACGCTGTACCGACGGCTGACGGAGTAGGGAACTACTCTACGGTTGGCTGGACTACGGCCACGACGTAGTCACCGTTCTCGAGAATCGGCCGTACCGCTCCGCCGTCCAGCTGCACGAGCAACGGCTGAGCCCATTGGAAGGTACGGCGGTCGTCGGCCAGAACGATGAACTGCGCGATAGCGGCGCGCTCGCTACGGGCGACGGAGAGCGAGCCGGTGCAACACCTGTACGCGTCTTCGAAGACGGCAATCTCTCTCGTCTCTTCGGTGACGCTGTCCAGAGTCAGCAGCTCGCCGAGTTCGGCCGGTATCTGCCGGACGTTGACGAACGTCACCGTGGTCTCGTCCAGCCACTCGCAATCCAGAAGCATCGTCCCCGCCTCGTTCAGCGTGGGATCCTCGTATTCGGGAATGACGTTACGGTACTCCCAGTCGGGCCCGCTTGCCAGGTATAGGCTGGTGTATTCGGCATACCGGCCTAACGCGCAAATTGACTCGCCGGACGGTGACCAGTTGCCGGCGGCGGGCAGGCGGTCGCCGAGCCCCGTCTCGATAAGCCCCAAAGGGGGATCGCTGAACGGGTCCACTACTGTGGCGGAGGCGCCTTCGTAGAACCCTTTGGTCACGAGCAGTAAGCGCCCGTCTGGTGACCATGCGGGTGCCCCGTAGCCCAGGCACTCGCCCAGGACTCCGCTCAGGCACGCCGCCCGGTCACCGGGGGCCAACAGTCTCTGGGTTTCGTTGGTGCGCAAATCGCGCATCTCCAGACCCTGGTGGCTCACGTAGGCCACGTAGCGGCCCCCCGGACTGACGGCGGCGCTGGCCCCATACGCCTCGAAGGTGAAGACAGGGGAGCGTTCGCCGCTGTCAACATTCAGGCTCCACAGGGTTCGTGCTGTCTCGCCATCCCGCGTCACGTAATAGAACATCAGCTTGCCGGACCTGAGATCAAAGACGAGGTCAGCGAAGTTAGCCTGAACACCGTTCGGGGTCAACCGCTGTTGCTCCGAGCCGTCAAGGTTAGCCATCCACAGCGCGCCGTGAATGGGGTAGGAGCTCTCCAGTTGTCGGATGAAGACGACCTTGGGCTCGCCGACGGTGACCGGCTCTCCCAGACCAAGGAAGGCGTCCAGGGCGTCGCTGGCCATCTCGCCAGCCGTTGCCCGCACCACTACGGCGACGTTCTCGTTCCACCACGTCGAGATGTGCTCGGGAAGGACGCGGCCGTCCCTGGGCACCGGAGACTCGCCCACTGCCAGATTCCAGTCCTCCCCCATAGCCCGGCGGTCCGGATAGACCAGAATCGAAAGGTCCAGAGAATCGCCGTCTCGGGATAGCTCGGCGTCGAAGGCGGGAGTCGCAAATCCTTCGAAGGCAGCGTTGGGGGTGCCCAGGGTCACGGTCATGCCCCACGCCTCCCATGCCGTGCGGAAGTCATCAAAGGAGAAGGGAACGCCGGTGGGGATGGTCGCGGGGGTAGGAGTGGGGCTGCGGCTGGGAGCGGCAGT
>CAYFUB010000112.1:0-20285 GCA_964346195.1 uncultured Pirellulales bacterium | reverse complement strand
TGTACCCGCTCAATTCCCTGATGACCCAGGGCGTCATGTTCGCCAATCACGGGCTGCCGGAGGAGGCCGAGGGCGTGGTTCAAGATATCCACGCGTTCTTCGCCAGCGGGACAAACTGCCAGGAGTTGTATATCACCCCCTCCCTGTTGAGCCCGGAGATTTGGGATGCTCTGGCCGAGGCGGCAAAATGGTCGCGCGACAACACCGATGTGCTGGTGGATACACACTGGGTCGGGGGCGATCCGGCCCGGGGCGAGATTTACGGCTGGGCCTCCTGGTCGCAGCGCAAAGGCATTTTGGGCCTGCGCAATCCTAAAGATGAGCCGGGCCGGACTACGGTCGATATAGGCAGGGTCTTCGAGCTGCCACAAGGGGCCGCTCAGAAATACTCGCTGAAGAGCCCATGGAAGAGCGATGCCGCGACGACGCCGGTCACGTTGTCCGCAGGTAAGGAACACACCTTCGAGCTAAAGCCCTTCGAAGTCCTTGTATTTGATGCAGCGCCGTAGCATGGGCATCCTGCCCATGAGTATCACGGGCGTCCCGCCCGTGGCGGCAGGGTCAGGATGGCCCTGCAACCCATGGGCGGGACGCCCATGCTACTCGAAGCGCTCGGCCAATTGCACCATCGTTTCGTAGTTTTTCATCGTCGTCGATGTGATATGCCGGCCGTTGGGTGCTGAGGACGGCATCAGGACGAATCCCCTGCCCTTCCCCCGAGTTCCCTCGGCGAGGGTTTTCTCAACCACTTTCCGAAACGGCTCCGGCTCCATCGTCTCAATATCAGAGACCTCGATGTTACCGAAAATGACAAGTTGCCCGCCGAAGCGTCTGCGCACGTGTGCCAGCTCGACATCTCCCTGTGGCGGCGGCTCGATGGGATCTATGGCATCGGCGCCCATCTCAGCGATAGAATCCAGGATGGCGCCGATCCGGCCGTGACAATGGATACGCGCGAAACCACCATGCTTCTTGATAGCCCTCACCATCGGCTCCGTGTAGCGAACGACGTATTCCTGGAAGAGATGCGGAGGCAAAAACGGTTCCGCCGCGTACTCAGCGCCGTAGATGCGCCAGAGATGGCCCGGGAAGGACTCCGACACCCGCTCGGTCCGGACGTACAAAGGCCGTGAAAGCTTTTCCAGAAGCCGGTGCAACAGCTTCTGTTCGGTCAGCGCGACGACGAGAAAATCCTCCATACTGAAGAGAGAGGCCGCGGCACAGATGGGGTCTTCCGTATCCACCATGACAATGCCGCGCTCGCCAATCCTGGCCTCCTCTTCAACGAGGCCGGCCACGTTCACATCCTCGGCAAAGAATTCGTCAGGCAATTCGAGATAGGCGTGGAGATCGTCAGTGTTCTTAAGCAGGTGCTCGGTCGTCCAAATCGTGTCCACTGCCGGGTCGCAGCGGGTCGTTGACGTTAGCACCCGCCCTGCGCTTCGGATCATCGTGCGGGTGCAGTGCCGTTGGTCCTCAACGTACCGGTGTACCTCGACAAGGTCGGAATGACAGGCTGCGCAGCCGTGACTCCGAAGGGATATCTGCGGGTCCCAGGAACGGGACCTTACGGCGCTTCGCATCCGGATCAGATCGGTCCGCTCCTCCGCAAGCTGTAGCAAGGGCCGCCAGGAAGGGTCGTTGTAGACGTTGAACTCATCCGGATCGGAAGGATCGACTTGGAATCCGCCGATTTCGTAGAGGTTGACGGCCGGGCGATCCACCGGCTCGCCCCGCAGGGTCGCCATCAATCGTTCACGTCGGGTCATCATGGTCATCGTGCGCCGCCTGTAGGGACGAATCATTATTCGCCCCCACGCCGAACGGGACGCAGCGCGTTTGGGGTCCCGGTCGCCCCCACATCAGCGGCGGTCCCGCAGACCCTTGAACAGGGACCGGATATTGAAGAAGCCGCCGATCCCGACGACGACGACAAGGCCTGTGAAGAAAATCAGGCTGCCGAAAAAGAACCACGTCCAAAGGTTAATCCAGAACTGCATATCCATTCACCTCTTTCTCTTCTTGCTCGGTTGACAGCCTGCGATCCGGAAACAGCAGCGAGCCGAGTATCACGCCGATCAATGATAGCGAGAGCACAGCGAGACCCACGACCTCGCTGGGGATGACATCATATACGATCGCGGTGCCCGCGCCGGGCAGGACCTCCCTGACCAAGGTCATTTGATCGGTAAGTTCCTTGATGGGAACCTCCTTTGTGAATCCAAGCCACAGCTTCAATGGATTCAGCAGAAATCCAAACATGTTCTGAAGTGCCGAGAGGCCAAAAACGGCGAGAAAACCACAAGCAAGACCGACGTAGGCTCCAACTCGACTGGCGCGATTCCAGTAGAGGCCAAAGAGCAGTAGTGCGAAAGCCCCCGTGGAGTAGATGGCGCCGGAAATCGCCATGTAGTCCCACAAATCCTGGCGCAGCGGATACCACAGTCCCCACACCAAGATGAAAATGCCAATGCAAAGGATGGACAGGCGCGTCAGCAGAAGTCGTGCCCGCGCCGACAGTCTGCCCTTGAAACATGGGGCCACGACGTCTTGGACCAGCACAGTGCTCCAGCATAGCAGATAGCTGTCGTGCGTGGACATGAAGGCCGCCAGCATACCCGCCGTCACAATGCCGATTACGCCAGCCGGAAGGATCTGGCTCAGGAACACTGGCATCGCCAAGAGCGTTGTCTCGGTGTCAGCAGGGCTGCCCTCGGACAAGAAGATGAGTCTGAGCGACTCGTGCTGACTCATGTAGACCAGAGCGGAAATACCAAAGAAATAAGGCAGAAGGAATCGAATCAAAAAGCCGACGGACGACCACATATACATCTTCTTGACGGTCCTGACGCTGTCGGCCGCACAAGCCCGAATCACCGCCGTCTGCCAAACGGCACAACTCACCAATCCGATGAAGAACATCCACGCAACGTAGGATACGCCGAAGCCTTCACCGTGGAAGGGGTTGAAGCCGGCCTCGCCTTTTACTTGAGCAACCGTCTGAACGATACTGCTCCACCCGAGATACCTGATCGAGAGGAAGCTCACGATGAGGAACGCGAAGGACAATGTGACGAATTGCATGTAGTCCAGCACGACGACCGAGACCATGCCGCCCAGAGACGTATAGACCAGCACCAGCAGCAGGAGCACGGTCATGACGATCTTCAGGTGGACGTCGGTCGTCAGGCCGGTGACGCCCATGACGAACAGCGAGCCCGCCTTGAGGAACAGTCCCATGTTCAGGATGCCGGAGAGGGCCAGGATGACCCCGCCGAGGATGCGGACGTTGCGGCCGAAGCGCTTTTCGTAGAACTCGGGAATGGTCATCACCTGCATGCGCCGCAGCGGCACTACGATGAATCCGGTCAGTCCCACCATGAGCGTCATAATGGTGGCGGCCAGCGCGATATGAAAGGCCGCGAAGCCGCCGGTAAAGCCTTTCTGGGCCGAATACATGACGGTCACCAGGCCCAACTCGGTTCCGATCATCGTCGCAACCGCCAGGAACGTCCGTAAGCCGCGACCCGCGATCATGAAGTCGGTGACGTTCCTGATATACCGCTTGATGTAGACGCCGATCCCGACTACGGCGGCAATATAGCCGATGACGATGCACCAGTCCAGCGTGCTGAAGTTCGTCTGAATCCCGATCTCTCTCAGGTCCATTGTGCCCGTTTCTCCTTGTGTGAATGCTTCATTCCATCTCCTGCAGAGCGGCGCTGCAAAGCCGGCGATGCCTGTTCTGCTCGTCGGAACCCTCCCGGCCCGCGGCGCCTTCTTTCCATGCGGACCTGGCTTGCTCCACGCGTCCGAGAGCCTCCAGCGACTTTCCTTTCCAGTATTGCGCCGCCGCCTCCTGCGGTCTGTTCGACCGCCCCACGCCGATGTTCTTCGGATAGGTCAGGGCCGCCTCGAAATCCTGCAGTGCCCCGGCCCAGTCCTTGCTCTCAAAACGATTCTGCCCGCGCTTCATGTGCGCGCGATGGAAGAGTTCCCACGTGATGGTCTGCCCTTCCCAGTTGACGAAGTACGGCGTTGATTCGAGCAGATCGATGGCGTCGCCGTATCGCTGTTCGTCGAAAAAGGCCTGTGCGAGCATGATGATAATGTCCGCGCGTCGGAGACCTTCGCTGGGCACTGACTCAAGCAGCTTGATTGCATCAGGACGCCTCTGTTGTGCTATGAGAATCTCCGCGAGGTCCCGGTACAACGTCTGGTCCTTCGGCCGAGCTTCAATGGCTCTCCGGTAGAACCGCTCGGCCTTCGGCAGATCATCCTCCGCGGCCCAGGCATAAAGCCCCAGGTTGCGATGAGCCACACTGAGAGACGGATTCGAATCAGCAGCCCTTCGCCAGTGTTCCACCGCCTCCGCCGGGCGGCCCAGATGGGCGTAGAGGTTCCCGATGTGGAGATGTGCATGCGCATCGGTCGGATTCTCACGCAGGGCGTACCCCAGTATCACCAGCTCCTCGGGACGCGAGGCAAAGGCACAGTCCTTGTAAGTTGCCGCCGCTCGGTTCAACCAAGTTTTCGCGGATTCCGCCTCCTTCGCCAGAGAGGCAAACCAGGCGAGATAGTACATCGGCAACGGATTGCGATCTTTCTCTGCGACGGCATCTACGCAAACGGCGGCGACAAGCCGCGCCGCTTCAGAGGCCAGGCCCAGCTCCGCAAAGGCAAGACCCGTTTCCAGCATCTCAAAATCATCTTCGCCGACAAAACTTCTGACCTCCTTCACGAAGCGAGCCATCGTTCTATCGTTCTGCAAGGCCAGCAGCCCTCTGGGCACCAGGTCCGTGGGATGCCGGGCCGCCGCAGTCTCGGCATGTTTGAACGCTGAACGCCTGTCGCCCGCCGCGTACATCGCCAACAGCAGGTGGTCCCTGGCCTTCGTATCCCGGGGATTGAGCTGGGTAGCCTTCCGGAAGGCATCCAGAGCCGCCCGATGTTCTTTCAGCGCCATGTGGCCCCGGCCGGCCAGATCGAAGGCCAGCGAGCCGGTTCCAGGACATCGCGCCGCCTGACGTGCGCAATGAAGCGCCTCCGCCGGGTTGCCCGATTTGAGGTGGCTGACGCCCAAGAAGTACCAAGCCAATCCGTCGTTGGGATTGCGCTCGACCGCCTTTTCCAGCCGCTCTATAGCCTCACTGTAAAGTGCGGCCTCCATGTCGAGCACGGCCAGATCGCGCAGTGCCGGCGCATATCCGGCATCGGCCGCCAGCGTCTTCTCGTAGTATTCGCGGGCCCTCTTGCGATTGGTCCCCAGGTCATATTTCTGGGCCTTGAGGTACATCTCCTCAATGGTTAGTTGCTCATCGGACTTGTCCGTGAATTGCGGGCGACGCGGCTCAGGAGTCTCAGGGATCGGCAACGGCGTGGTGAAGGAAGCCAGAACCTCGCCGCCGCGAGTCCTGATGGCCACATCCACCGGAGTTGCCGCGCTCACGGGAATAGTCACAATCTGAGGGACCTTCGGGGACAGGTCCAACCGCTTTGCGAGAAGCTCCCTGCCCGTGTCGTGGCCATTCTGACCGCGCCGTGTCGAAGGCGTCCCAGTGTCGCGGGCATCTTGCCCGCGATTCGAGGGCGGGACGCCCTCGACACGAGGGACACCTTCGTATCGCGGGTTGGAAGCCCGCGACACGATACACGATGCTCCAGGGAATCTGCCCGTCGCGAGCATTCGTAACTGGAGCTCACCGTCTTTTCGAACCGTCTGGACGGCCAGATCCTTCGTGGCATACTCGAAACCATCACCGAAACCGTGCACCGGATACCACCATTCCCGCCAGGCAACTTCCTGCCTGGGCAGCAGCCTGCCATAATCGGATTGCGTCGGCAACGGTCCGCTCTGGACTTCGATGTACGGCCCGTCGTCATCGGTGAGGTTCTCCTGGCACACCAGGCCGAATTCGGACGTGCCCCACGTCCAGGCCTTCTTGCCGATCAACTCATAATGGTCGGCGACCTGTATGACGCCCCGGTCCGCGTCCACATCGTAAGCCCCGAAGAAATCGAAGGTGCAATCCACGGCAAAAATCGACGACGGCGCGGGATAGTTCTTGAGCCACGACAGGTCCCTGCCCTCATGCACGGGCCATGAGAAGAACCTGACCCCGTTGTGGTCGGTCCCGAGCGTCATGGGGTAGATGAAGCGCGTCCCTTTCCGGCAGGGGAACGCCGTACAGTTCCAGAAGTAATAGGGATTGATGGCATCGGTCGGATTGAAAATCCGAATCTGCTCGTCGAGATACGATCTGCCGGGGCACAAAGTCACGCGCACGGTCCATCGCGTCCGCAGGGTCTGTTCGAGATTGCTGACCTCAAGATAGACCGAGCCGTCGGCGTTCGTCCCAACCAGCGCATCGACCGGTGAGACGATCGTCACGGTGTGCACCTGCGGCCCGGCGTTCCACTCCACGCCGCCGCTGATGAAGGCCCCACGCATCGCGATCATGCTCGGCTTGATCACCTGATTGGCGTGAAACGTCTCCTGGCCGGTGCTCTTGTCCAGGACCGAGTGCAGCCGCCCGCCGAGTTCCGGCAGGCACGTGACTTTTAGATACTCATTCTCAAGGAACAGCGCCTTGTAGATTCGATCCTCCTTCGTGCGGGACAGGTGGTCCTGCATGGTATAGGGGTAAACGATGGCGCCCTTGACTGTTGTCGACAGCTTGATCCGGTCCTCGAGGGCCCAAAACTTTGGATTCACATCGTCCGTCCAGCCGTAGGTGGGAATCGTCAGGATCCCCTCCCAGGCTTTGACTTTGGCCCCACTCGGCGCCGATGACATCAGGAGAACGACAGAAAACACGCTTGCAACCAGCATCCGTCTGCATATATCCATAGTAAAGCCTCGCACTTCAGCGACCCTGTTTCGAAACCCGCTCATCAGAAACCATAGCCGCAATGAGCCTGCGGAGCGACTCAAGCTTTGCCTCGGACCTGGCCAGAGGATGCTCCAGCGCTTGCCGCCACAGACTGCTCATGTTCCGCTTGCCGTTCTTCTGCTCCATAGCCCATTCGGCGTAAAATCTGCCTGAAGTCACCTCATCCATGACCTTCTCCACGCGGGCCAGGAGTTCCGGCGGCGCCATGCGATCCGCCCGCGACAACTGGCCGTACTGGCTCGTTTGGGAATGCAGCTTCAACTGGCCGAAGAAGCCGTGGGTAATCATCGCCTTGGCGATCTCGACGAACTCGCCGGACAGGTGCAACTCCGTCGTCACGACCTCCGGGTCGCAGCCGTTTTCGACCAGCTTCTCGAAATACAGCAGGCACAGCTTGATGATGCCCGGCCAGAGCATCTGCTCGGCAAACAGGTCAATCACCGTCTCTTCTCGGAAGGAGGATTCAAACGCGCCGAACCGCGTCGCCCCAATGGCCTTCGCCAGCGCCAGCGCGATCGCCAGGGACCGGCCGTCATTGTCTTTCTCGCACGCGACCAGACACGGGAACCCAAGGCCATTCCGGTACAGATTGCGGACGGCCCGGCCGATCATCCGAGGCGCCACCATGATCGTGCCGACGCCCCTCGGCGGCTCAATGGCCCTGTAATAGACATTGTAGCCGCTCGCGAAACACAGCATATCTCCAGGCCGAAGGTGCGGTCGTATCTGCTCCTGATAAACGTGCGGTTGGATCTCATCGGGAACCAGCAGCAGAACGACATCGGCCTCCTCTGCGACCCGGCTGATGGGATGCACGGCAAAGCCGTCTTCAATAGCCTGCCGACGGTATTCGTCGTCCCGGTTGGCGACCATGGGCCCAAAACCGCTGTCCCGGATATTGAGGGCCTGGGCGCGGCCCTGATTGCCGTACCCGATAATGCCGATCGTGTGCTGCTTCAGTATCGTCACATCCACATCGTCATCACGATATATCCTGGCCATGAGGTTCTCCTATTCCCCCGTATGGCACTCAGTTCGCCCGCCTGAGAATGGCGCAGCCGAAAATGCCGCCGGCAGTCTTCCCGGGACGGGCCTGGAACTTGACGGTCACAGCCGTTTTGTTCTCGATGAGTCTTTCCGGCAGAGGGTATACCTCGTCATAGAACGTGCCGGGCTTGTTGTTCTCGAGCTTCTTCGTGACGATTTTGACGCCGTCCACCAGGATGTCAAACTCGCGTCCGCCGAAGTCGCTGCCCCAGTAGCCAATGCGAAGCTCCTGCGGTTGATCGGGCAGGACCTTGAGACGATAGGAGAACCAGCCGCCGTCCGTCGCATGACGCCAGGCTCTCCCGAAATGGAGCCCGGAGGCCGTTTGCTCGCCCTTCATGCCATGGGCCGGCTCGGACCGTGGATCGCCGATTTCAACTCCGTCGACCGTTCGCGCTTGCAGCTCGCGTTGAGCTTTCTCGGCGGCAACGAAGGCTGCACGTTCCGGGCTGCCCTGGCGGAAAACACGCCAGTAGACCACGTAGCGCTCACCGAAGAGCTGATGATAGGGCACGAGAGTGATGTCTTTCTCCAATCCGACCGTGCGGAACGTCGGCGGGTCGTCCCGGACCTTTCGGATACATCTGACGAAATCGTCGCTCTCGGCCAGCAGGACGGGGGCCTCGGCGACCTGGTTGCGCGGAAAACGATACCATTGATCCTTCAGGTAGACCTGGTCGTCGGCCAGTCCCTCGCCCCCCAGTTTGCCGGCCAGCACGAGCGGGCCGTACATGAAGGCCACGACGGTCTTGTCATCCGGCATCGCGGCGACGTGAAGGCTCATGGGCATAGTGATTTCAAGCCGGTCACCGTCGCTCCACGTCCGGCCGATTTGCAGATAGCTCGAAGGACGCGCCTCGACGGGAAACGGCTTTCCGTTGAGCCGGACGGCAACATCCTTCGTCGCCCAGGCCGGAACGCGCACGCGAAGCGAGAATTCCCGCGGCCGCTCCGTATGAATCGTCAGGGAGGTGGCCGCCTCATCCGGGAACCGCGTTTCCTGGCGAATGCGAACGCTACGGGCGGTCCCGTTCAACTCCGAAGCGATGAAGAGGTTCACGAAAATCCCCTCTTCATCGTGGAAGTAGATAGTGTCTCCGTACTTGGCATGATTCTCCATGCCCGTTCCCGTACAGCACCAGAAGCACTCGGTCGGCAGGTTGTAGAACTTCCAGCGACCGGGAGCGAGCGTGACGAAGTACATCATCATGCCCGTCTTGGGGTCCTGCGTGCTGAGGATGCTGTTGAACAGCGCCCGCTCGTAGTAATCCATGTATTCGGCGCGGGGCTCCCAGGAGAACAGATGCCGGGTGAGCTTGAGCAGGTTGTAGGTGCAGCAGGTCTCCTGGGTGTGGTCGCCAAGCTCGGTGGCCAGTTGATCGGGCCCGGTCCGCCAGTGCTCATCGTTGCTCGTGCCGCCGGTGCAGTAGCACCGATGCCCGACGACCTGATGCCAAAAGAAGTGAGCGATCCTGCGGTCCTGCGGGTTGCCGGCCAGCTCGTGCTGCCGGGCCGTACCGATGATGTTCGGGATGAACGAGTTGACGTGCTGGCCTTTGAGCTCGTCGCGACCGGCCGCCAGGGGGTCGTTATAGGTTCGCTGCACGAAACGACGGGAGAGAGCCAGGTACTCCGGCTGGCCCGTGACGGCGTAGAGATTGGCAAGCACCTCATTCATGCCGCCCTGCTCGGTGTGGTTGAGCATCTGCTGCATCTGCTCCTCGGAGAGCTTGTCACAACGCCCTTTGCACCAGCGGGCCATGCCTTCAAGCACTTCCAGGGCCTGGCGGTTGCCACAGTGAACATACGCTTCCAGCAGCCCGGCCATGATCTTGTGCAGGGTATAGTATGGGGCCCAAACCGGCTGGCGGGCCTCGACCCGGTCGATGAACGACTCCGGGTAGGCGCTGAGATAGCCGCTGTCGCCGAGGGCCTTCTGGCATTTGGCCAGTTCGGCGACGATCGCATCGGCCCGTGCCTTGAATCTCTCGTCACCCATGCTGGCGTACATCAGGGCACAAGCCGAGAGATAATGCCCCAACGTGTGGCCGCGGAGTTCCGCGCGTTCCCAGCCGCCATAGGCCTCGCCCGGGGCGGGCAGTCCGCCGGTGACACGGAACATGTGCAACAGCCGGTCCGCGTCGAGGGACAGCAGGTACTGCCCGTCCCGTTCCATCGCCTGCCGAAACGGCCCCTTGAGCAGACGCACGTCTTCCAACCGAAAGGCCCGGGCCTGTAACGGAACGACAGGCCGACCCTTCGCCGATTCACCCGCCTGTGTCGGGGGATTCAGTGATACGAGACTGGCGATGGCGACGAGGCAGGCCAGAGGGCAACTCTGAAGTCCCATAGTTGATCTCCTGAATAGGTTTTCGGCTGAGCCGGTCCCATTCTACGGATATCCATCGGGTGCTGCAACTGTGCAACCCCGCACGTAGCCCCGTCACCAATCTCAGCCCTCTTAAGGGAAATCACGAGTGCCACTGAGAACAGGAGCGGGAAAAACTGAAAGTCACGAAAGCGGGGGCGTCAGTTGTCTGTTATAATAGCGCTCATTCTGTTTCGTGTGCTCGAAGATCGCCGAGGCCGGATATGGCTGAACAGGAGAACCAACCAGTGTTCCGAGAGGTCCAGAATGACAGACAGAGGCATGCCCGTGGGCAAGATCGGCAGCATCACCGTCAGCCGGCTCATCATCGGCGGCAACCAGTTCAGCGGCTGGTCGCACAGCAGGGATCTGAAATATCTGCGCGATTTGTTCAAGGCCTATGCCACGGAGGAGAAAATCATGCAGACCCTGCAGGTGGCCGAGGAGAACGGCATCAATGCGATCATCACATCAGCCTCGGGCTATCTGAACAAGTACTGGAAGGAGCGCGGGGGGCGAATCCGGTGGATTGCACAGGTCCATCCCAAGGTCAACGACGTGACCAGCGACATTCAGAGGGCCATCGACAACGGGGCGGTCGGCGCCTACGTGCAGGGCGGCGTGGGGGACAGCTTCGTCAAGGGTGGCCGCGCGGACCTGCTCGGCGCGGCCGTCGAGTTCACCAAACGTAACGGCCTGCTTGCGGGCATCGGCGGACATTCCGTGCAGGTGCCGATGGCCGTGGAGAAGGCCGGAATACAGCCGGACTTCTACATGAAGACCCTTCACCACGGGAACTACTGGTCTGCCACGCCGCTGGAACAACGAGTAGAGTTCAATGTCGATAGCGGCGGCGCCCAGGACCATGACAACATCTGGTCCATCACGCCGGAAAAGACCGTCGAGTTCATGAAGGACGTCCCTCGACCCTGGATCGCCTTCAAAGTCCTGGCGGCGGGCGCCATTCATCCCCGTGAAGGTTTCAAATACGCCTTCGAGAACGGGGCCGACTTCATTTGTGTGGGGATGTTCGATTTCCAAGTCAGGGAAAACGTGGTCATCGCGAGGAATATCCTCGGCGGCGACCTGAAGAGATCACGCCCCTGGCGTGCATGAGACTGTCCAACGGATACGGCGTCAGAAGTCTGCCGCGGGTAAGATTGTGTTCCGTGGCAAGGCGTGCATACAAAAGGCAAAGCCTCGCCCAGACTTTGTCATCCTGAGCGAAGCGAAGGATCTGGGCATCGCACGAGGAGTCTCGTCCGATGAGCTACGGACTTCTCGTTCTATGGCCAGATGCTTCGCTTCGCTCAGCATGACAAGGAGCGGCCGGGTCTTGTCGATCGCCAGGCTTGACGGTATGCTCGCGCGTGTGTCATGATCGGGCAGGTTCTTGCTATGAATAATGCTGAACGATTGATAAGAGAACATATTGACGTCACGCGGCGTCATTTCCTGCATCTGGGTGCCGCGGGCGTGGCCGCTTTGAGTGCGTGTCGGCTTTGGGCCGGTGATGATGGCAACGATTCGCGCCGACTGCTGAGTGAGGCGGTCTCGAAGCTGGAGTACCTGACGCGGGAAGAGAATTTCATCTCCTACGGCCGGGGCGAGCCCCCGCCCTATAAGCTGCCGCCGGAGAAGCTCCGCGAGGTCGGACTGGTGCGGGAGACCTGGCAACTGGAGGTCGTGCCGGACCCGGAGAGCAACGCCCAGGTGGAGCGGCCGCTGTCCAAGGCATCAGGCACAGCCCTGGATTGGAAGGGGCTCATGAAGCTTGGCGAGAAGCACGCGGTGCGCTTTATGAGCGTGACGTCCTGCACGAATGGGAAACACCCCTGCGGCATGGGCCTTTGGGAGGGCGTGCCGCTGCGGGAAGTCGTGTGGCTGGCCCGACCGACCGGCAACGTCCGGCGCGTCTTCTATTACGGCTATCACAACGATGACCCCAGGCAGCGGTTTCAGAGCTCCCTGCCGATTGGCCGCGTCCTGGAGGATCCGCCGGGCGAGCATCCTGTGATCCTCTGCTACAAGCTCAACGGCCAGTGGCTTACCAGCAAGCGCGGCGGACCCGTTCGGATGCTGGTCCCCGATGGCTATGGCAACCAGTCGGTAAAATGGCTGCAGCGCGTCATTTTGACCAACAATCCTCAATCGAACGACACCTACGCGACCTGGAACAACGACACGGTCAGCGCCATCAAGACGTGCGCGCGGTTCATTCACGTGCCGGAGGAAATGAAGGCGGGACAACCAGCGCCGATTACAGGAGTGGCCCAAGTCGGCGTGTCCGGCCTGAGCAAGATCCAGTACTGGCTGCGCTCGCACGATGACCCTCTTCCTGCGAACGACCCGTACTTCACCACGGCCGAATGGAAAGACGCGGATATCCTGCCGCCGCCGGAGCGTTGGGGAGGAGGACTTCCCAATGGAAAACTGCCCGCCGTCCCGCGCCAGATCGACCCGGCCACCGGCAAGCCGTACAACTGGCCCATGCGCAACACGATTGCCCATTGGGCGGTCTTGCTCCGAATTGAACGTCCGGGCAAGTATGACCTCCGCTGCCGCACCATCGACGCCAACGGCATTGCCCAGCCGATGCCCCGCCCGTTCCCCAAATCAGGTCACAACGCCATTCAGCAGGTGCAGATCACTGTCGAGGAGTGATTCGGACGCAACGAATCCGGTAGGGGCGGGTTTGAAACCCGCCCGTACGTCGCGAGGGCAGAGAGGATTCCCAATCCGCTACGCAACGTATGAATTCTTGAAGGCTTTTGAACGATAGGAGTCTGTCATCCTGAGCCGAAGGCGAAGGATCTGGCCTGCAAATGGGGGGGTTCCCACCTGCGCGGCCCAGATCCTTCACTCCGCTGCGCTCTGTTCAGGATGACACACGGCGCACGGATTATTCATAAGGCACAACAGCGGTAGTTTGTAACGCACGAATTGCCGATAGTTACGACATGCGCTTTTCCAGCTCTTTTCGCTGCGCTTCGTTGAGAGGTTGTCCGTCGGCAACGGCGGCCACGTTGACCCGCAGATGGTCGAGCGAGCCCATGCCCACCACGGCCGCCGTGACGGGCAGCCCCAGCGCGTAACGGATTAGCGTTCCCGCCTCCGCCTGGCGCGGGGCCTCGTCATGGTACCAGAACTTGTCGAGGTCGTTCTTGATGGGATTGCCGACAGCCAACGAGCCGAAGCCGCCGCCCATGACCTTCATCGCCAGGATGCCCATCCGTTTCTTCTGTGCGACGGGAAGAACGAGTTGCTGAAAGGGGATGCGCCGGGCGGTGGGATTGAAAGTAGTTAAGACCGTGTCGAAGTCGTACAGTTCAATCGCACGGCGCATCGCGTCAGCACTCTCATGGCCGGTCACGCCGATGAACCGCGTCACTTTTTGGTCCCGCAGCTCATGCAGTGCCTTCATAACGCCGTCAGGCTTGTCCCATCGCGCGAAGTCTTCTTTGGCGCTTACCCCATGGACCTGGAGCAGGTCCAGACGGTCGGTCCGCAGGCGCTTGAGACTGGCCTCGACGCTGCGCAGCGCGCCCTCGTACGAGCGGTCGCCCGTCTTCGTCGCGAGGAAGACCTCTTTACGCCGCGTCGCCAACACCTCGCCGTAGTTACTCTCGGACTGCCCGTTGTTGTACCCTGGCGCCGTATCGAAGTAATTGATGCCGGCGTCCAGGGCGGCATCAGCCAACTGTGCGGGGTGGAAATCCGCCGTGGGCGGCTCCTTCATGGCGACGACGCCCCCGAGAATCAACACGCTGACCTGCTCGCCCGTTTTGCCCAGCAGCCGTCTCGGGACCTTCGACTTTTGCATCTTGGCCGATTGCACAGACGCGCCTACGGCATGCCCCGCGAACGCCACCGCTGCGGCCGATCCACATAGAAATTCGCGTCGATTCATTCCTCGTCTCCTTGTGACTTCGATCTGAATCATTGAGGTACAGCGCGTAAGTCTGTACCCGAATCCAGTCGAGACGTCAAGAAGTGAGCATATGATGTTCGCAGGTAACGGCCGCACTTTGCATGATCCGTCATGTCGAGCAAAGCGCAAGCGTAGCCGAGACATCTGGCAGCGAATAGAGGATACCTCTCGTTCGCCGGCAGATTCCTCCGCGCGGCCTTCGGCCTTGGTCGAAATGACAACACTGGTGGACTTTTCGCAGCATCTGCCAACCAACATGATATCCACCCTCCCAGGAACGTGGCTGTCCCAATGGCTGGTTTACTTGTCGCACGAAATCTGCTATCCTGTCCCCGGCAGGTAGGGGCGAATAATCATTCGCCCCTGCTGGAATAGGCAAGTCGCTGACAGGAGACATGCAAATGTCGCACGATGGGAGAAGCTCGCGTCGTCAGTTCCTTAAGAACACAGCGCTGGCCGGCGGGGCAATGATGCTTCCATATATCATCCCCTCCTCGGCGCGGGGTAATGCCGGCAGTACCGCCCCAGGCAACCGGATTGTGATGGGCTTCATCGGCCTGGGCACCCAGGGAACCGGTCTGCTGCGGGCGTTCCTGGGCCACAAGGATGTCCAGGTCGCCGCGGTCTGCGATGTGTACGAGAGCCAGCGTCAGAAGGCCAAGAACACCGTTGACCAGCATTACGGCAACAAAGACTGTGCCACGTACAACGACTTCCGCGATGTTTGTGCACGCAACGATATCGACGCTGTCTGCGTTGCGACGCCCGACCACTGGCACGTCCTCGCATCGCTGGAGGCCGCTCGCAACGGCAAGGATATGTACACGGAGAAAGCCCTCGGCCTGAGCGTGGCGTGGGACAAGGCTCTTCAAGAGGCCTGTCACAAATACGGCACAGTCTTCCAGTGGGGTACGCAACAGCGCTCCGAGCGCAATTTCCGCTTCGCGTGCGAGTTGGTTCGCAACGGTCGCCTCGGCAAGCTGCATACGATTCTGGTGGGCGTGCCGCACGATTTTCCCGTCCCGAATCAGCCCACGCAGCCGGTGCCTGAGGGCCTGGACTACGATATGTGGCTCGGGCCGGCGCCGTGGGCCCCGTACACGTACCAGCGCTGCCGGCCGTGGACGCGGGGAGAAAGCTACGCCAACTGGTACCACATCTCCGACTATTGTCTGGGGGGCATCGGCGGATACTGGGGAGTACACCATGTCGATATCGCCCAGTGGGGCCACGGCACGGACGATTCCGGCCCCGTCGAAATCGAGGGGACCGCCGCATTCCCAGAAGATGGACTGGCCGATTGTGCCGTCAGTTGGAAAGTCTATCACAGGTACGCCGACGGCGTTACCATGATCTACATGGATAACGAGCAGCACAAACAGGGTGTGACCTTCCAGGGCAGCGAGGGCTGGGTCCACGTCAGTCGCCAGGGCATCTGGGCCGAGCCGCAGTCGCTTTTGACTTCGATAATCGGTCAGGATGAGACCCACCTGATCGAGAGCAAGGGCCATCAGCGGGACTTCCTCGATGCGGTCAGGACCCGAGGCCGGACGATCTGCCCCATCGACGTGGCGGTCCGCACGGACACGATCTGCCATCTGACGGACATCTGCACGCGGCTCGGCCGCAAGCTATATTGGGACCCGCAGAGAGAGGACTTCGTAAACGACCCCCAAGCAGGCCGAATGTTGTCGCGCCCTATGCGAAGCCCCTGGCATTTGTGACGGCATGGATTTCGGAAGGAGAGAACCTCAATGAGACCGATTCTCAGAGCCTGCTTCGTCATGTCAATCCTGCTTCTGTGTCGGGACGTGCCCGCCGCCACGGATGCTCTCCATGTCGGTTGGGCCACCATTGACATCACGCCGGATAAGCCGGTTGCCCTGATCGGCCAGTTGCACAAGCGAATCTCACAGAAAGTGCGCGACCCGCTTACGGCCACGGCCCTGGCGATAGAGTCGCGCGGCGAGGAGGGCCGGCGCGAGCAGGCCATCCTCGTCTCCTGCGACGTGCTTTATATCCGAAAAGCAATCCAGGACAAGGTCAGGCAAATGGTTACGCCCAGGCTGCCCGACTTCGACGTCGAGAAGCTGCTGCTCAACGCTACGCACACGCATACGGCCCCCGGATTTGCCGATGAGGATTTCGGCAATCTGTACGACGTGAGCGAGGACGAGGGTGTGATGCAAGCCTCCGAATACGGGGAATTCTTTGTGCAGCGCGTGGCCCAGGTCGCCGTCGACGCCTGGCAGAGCCGCAAGGCGGGCGGCATGAGTTGGGCGCTGGGCCATGCGGTCGTCGGGCTCAATCGCCGGACACATTACTTCGACGGCTCAACGGTGATGTATGGTCCCACCAACCGGCCGGACTTCGCCAATATAGAGGGCTACGAGGACCACGGCGTCGAGATGCTCTTCTTCTGGGATGAGAGCAAATCGCCGACCGGGATCGTTGTCAACATAGCCTGCACTGCCCAGGAGACCGAGAGATTGACCGAAGTCTCAGCCGATTTCTGGCATGATGTGAGGTTAGAGATTCGGCGGAGACTTTCACGGGATGTCTTTATCCTCCCGCAGTGTGCGGCGGCGGGCGATCTATCGCCGCACCTGCGCTTTCGCTCGCGCGCGGAGGAAATCATGCGTCAGCGGAGGGGTCTGTCCAGCCGCCAGGAGATCGCACGCCGGATCGTCGATGCGGTCGAGGACACTCTGCCTCTGGCTAAACAGGACATCCAGACGAGCACGGTCTTCAAACACACGGTGGCAAGGGGCAATCTACCGCCGCAGAAGCCCCCCGTATTACCCTTTTACACGACGGATACCGTCACCCCGATCGAGTTCCATATCTTGCGTCTCGGCGATATTGCCATCGCCACGAACCCCTTCGAGCTTTACCTGGACTACGGCATTCGCATCAAGGCACGAAGTCCGGCGGTCCTGACCCTTCTGGTTCAGTTGTCGTGTCAACACTGCGGCTACCTGCCCACGGCCAAGGGCGTCCGGGGCGGCGGGTACAGCGCGGATAAATACGTCGTCGGACCCAAGGGCGGACAAGTCCTCGTGGACGAGACCGTCAAACACCTGGCCGCTTTGTGGAACTGAAACAGGAGATCCTCGAGGAGCACCAGCATGTTGAGGTACGGAGCAACCGCCTTTCTGGCACTCGTCTCGTTATTCGCGGCCACGCGCGCCACGGCATCAGACTGGCCGACGTACCGCCATGACATCGCCCGCACCGGCTGCACCGATGAGTCGCTGGATGCGCCCCTGGTGCTTCGGTGGGTGTATGTGTCGCCGCACCAGCCCCGGCCCGCCTGGTCCGCTCCGGGGACCCGGCCCCGCGAGGGCTTCATCCTGCGACACCGCGTGGACTTCGATGATGCCTTTCAGGTCGTGGCCGCGGGCAGTCGCCTTTATTTCGGCTCTTCCGTCGACGACAAGGTCTACGCCCTGTCGGCCGATACCGGCGCGGAGGTCTGGTCGTTCTATACGGGCGGGCCCATTCGTCTGGCGCCGACCCTCTGGAAGGGCCGCGTGTTCCTCGGCTCAGACGATGGTCTGGCCTATTGCCTCAAAGCTGACACCGGCGAGCCCGTGTGGAAGATACGCGGCGGCCCGAGCGACGAGAGGCTCCTGGGCAGCGGCAGAATGATCTCACGTTGGCCGATTCGCACGGGCGTGCTGATCGACGATGGGACGGCCTATTTCGGGGCAGGCATATTCCCGCATGAGAACGTCTATCTATTGGCGGTCGACGCCGATGACGGAAAAATCGTGTGGCGAAACGCCACGATCAGCGAGAGAAACGCCTATCAGAATGAACTGTCACCGCAGGGATACCTGCTCGCCACGGCAACCCGCCTGTTCGTGCCCTCCGGCCGGTCGCTACCGGTGGGCTTCGACAGAGCGACCGGCAATCTCGTCTTTGACCGCAAGTACGGCTGGAGAGGCGAAGAGGCGGGCGGCGTTATCGGGGGAACTTACGCATTGCTGGCGGATAACCAGATTTATACCGGCACCCAGGAACACCTGCTGACGCTCGACCAGGAGACCGGCCGGGCCGGTTTCGCCTGGTTTCCCGGCCGACGGCTCACCGTCTCGGGAGACATGGCCTACATGGCAAACGGTCGCGAGCTCCTCGCCATGGATCGGGCGGCCTATGCCCAGGCCAGCAGGCGGCGCAACGCCCTTGAATTCAAAACCAAGGCTCTGCGGACCCAATTGAACCAGGCGACAGCCGATACACGCGGGACTATCCAGCAGCAACTCAACACAACCATGCAGGAATTGGCGAAACACAACCGGGAAAACGTCGAGCCAGCGCTCAAATGGCGGGTCACGTGTCCCTGCGACACCGAGCTGATTGTCTGTGGCAATCTCGTCTTGGCGGGAGGGCAGGACGAAATCCGTGCCATCAGCCGGAAGAATGGCGACTGCGTCTGGAAAGCCGACGTCGAGGGCAAGGCCCGCGGCCTGACCCTCGCCGATGGACATCTGTACGTGAGCACCGACAAGGGAAGGGTTTATTGTTTCACGCCACAGGGGACAGACAAGGGTGAAACCCGCGTGGTCAGGCAGAACAAGGTTCCCGCCGTCGATCCTTATCCCGAGGATGAATTGACGCCGGTCTATCGCGCAGCCGCCGAGACCATCGTTATGGAAAGCGGTGTGACGAAAGGCTATTGCCTGGTGCTCGGCGCCGAGCAGGGCCGATTGGCCTTGGAATTGGCCAAGCGAACGGACCTGCACGTCATTGGCATCGAGCCCGACCCGGTGGAAGTTGAAACAGCACGAGCGGCCCTTGATGCGGCCGGGATGTACGGCTCAAGAGTCGTCATCGACCAGGGTGACTTGTCATCGCTGCCCTACTCCAATTACTTTGCGAACCTGGTCGTCTCCGACAGCCTGCTGCTGACGGGGAAAATCCCGGGTGACGCGCGTCAACTGGCAAGGCATTTGAAACCGTGCGGTGGCACCATCTGCCTGGGGATGCCCGGCAAGCCGCGAGGGTTATCCGCTGATGGACTGGCCGGCTGGTTGGGCAAGATGCGGCTGGGTCGCTGCCGCATCAGCGAGACCAATGGGCTCTGGGCCATTTTGAGACGGGGGCCCTTGCCGGGGGCGGGCCGGTGGACGCATCAGTATGCCGGCGCCGGCAATACGGCGTGCAGCGACGACCGGGTGCTGGGTGGGCCCCTCGGGCTGCTGTGGTTCGGCGAGCCGGGACAGGCACCTATGGTTAACCGCCATGACGCGGCCGCCGCCCCGCTGGCGGTCAACGGCCGGCTGTTCATCCAGGGCGAGAACGTCGTCATGGCCTATGACTCCTACAACGGCACGCTGCTCTGGCAGCGGGAAATTCCCGGTGCGATGCGGACCCGGCTCAAGCGGAGCGAATGTGGAAATCTGGCGGCCTCGGACGACAGCTTCTTCGTCGCCCTCAAGGACAAGTGCCTGCGTCTCGACGCGGAGACAGGCAAGACACTGGCCACATATCCCCTGCCCGGCGCGGCGGGTGATGAAACGTCCCAGTGGGGCTTCCTGGCGTTCGTCGACGGCATCCTGTACGGGAGCACGATGAAACGGTTGGGCGTATCTCACAGGGTCTTCGCCATCGACAGCGACACGGGCGCGGTCCTGTGGGAACATAAGGGCAACAACCTCGTCAACCTCACCATCGCGCTCGGAGACGGGTGGATGTTCTTTGTCGATAGCTCTCTGACGCCCCAGCACCGCGAGCAGATATTACAGCAGGACAAGTCCCATCCGGTGAGTCTGAAAGGCGAGGAAGCCAGGCAGGCCGAGGAGGCCATGAAGAAACTCGACCTGCGCCTGGCCGTCGCACTCGACGCGCGGACCGGAGGAAAGCTATGGGAAAGGCCGGTCGACGTCACGGACTGCAGTAACATCGGTATCGGGGGCGGCGAGTTGAGTGCCATGTATCAGGATGGCGTCGTGGTCCTGTGCGGGGCCAACGCCAACGGTCATTACTGGAGGCAATTTCTCTCCGGGCAGTTCTCCCAGCGCCGGCTGGTGGCCCTGTCGGC
>CAYFUB010000111.1:0-4080 GCA_964346195.1 uncultured Pirellulales bacterium | reverse complement strand
GCCGAAAGCGGAAAATGCCCCGCCGGAGGCGCTGAGAATCAGCGTCCGCATGGGCTGAAGGGTACCCCAAACGCGAAACATGGCGTTTGGGGACCCAAACCCATCCTACCAAGAGGCCGCCCGGGCGACAAATTGCCCGTTCCCGGGGAGATATTTTTGCCGACGTTCGTTACTCCTGGCGGGACAGGGCTTTAGGAATGATGCAACGGTTGGCGTGTGTTGGTATTTCTGTTGACAAACGGATATGGTGGAATTACCATAACCCTGAAGCTTCAAGTGTGAAGTTTGAAGCGTCAGATGCCAAGTGTGAAGTGTCAAGCAAGGAGGGCCGAGCGTTCGATGTTACGGCTTCAGCCAGAATAGTCTTGCGGCCGGCGGATTCGATGCTCCCGCCCACCTTGTCCGTCGTGAACGTGATGGTCGTGTCAATGAGCCGAACCTGAACCTGCCCGTCGCCGGCCACGGCGGCTGCACTCTCGACGGCGGGGGTCTCGTCATCGGCGGTGGTCAGGACGTGGAGGAAGTAGTCCGTCGCATTGGCCTCGCCCGGCGTTATCTCGATTCGGCATTCGGGCGCGGGCCCGGTATCCCGCTGCGGCGGATAGCTGCGGCCGCCATACGTGTAAAGCTCTGTCCCCGTGGCCAGATGCAGTTGCGGATTCTCGGGCAGGAGGGTCTGGATGAACAGCCGGCCCCGGCCGTTGGTGACTACGAGATGGCCACCCGAGGCCACCGGCGGCTTCATGGCTTGTAACAGCCAGGTCTTCCTGTATTCCGGTCTCGTGGAGCAGACCCTGTCGAAGATGATGAAGGTTCCCGGCCGCAGGTAGACGGTCTGCCGGGTGAAATACGCCAGCTTCTGCGGGGCGTACGCCCGCGTGCAGTCGCCGGCTACGTAGACATAGGCCCCCGCATCCTCGAACGCCAGGATGTCGGCGATGTCGTACAGTTCGCGGTCGCGCAGCCACTGGGCGGGGTCAACGACCGCACCGTTGTGGTGCGGCCAGTTGTGAGCCTGGCCGCCGTCGTTGCTCATCACTTGGCCGGCCCGGATCCCCGGCCACGTCGCGCACGGGTCGTGGACCAGGATGGTGCTGTGCGCGATCGTCCGCAGATGGTAGTTCACATCGTGGAGAGAGCCGAATGAATCGTAGTGCCCGCCGTCGCCGGCGAGCTCTTCGTGCTTGTAGATCAGAAAGTGCCCGACATCGAGATGCTGGTGGGCCGTGAACCGGTCGCCGCACTTGAAGAAGAAGTGCGTCGCGTCCTCGTCCCACGAGCTGCGGGCGTAGACGTACCCCGGCCCGGGGCTAATATGTGACAGGCGAAAGCCGGCCAGATCCCCCTTCGGCACGGCAGTGTCCCGCCACAGGAAATCCTTGTAAGCGTAGTTACCGACGCTGGACCTCGGCGTGGTCTCATTGAACGCGTGCACCACCTGATGGCCCGGGTCATCGCGGAAGTGATTGACGAGAATCCGCCGGGCCGAGAGCGCCTTGTCGCGATCCCCGCCGAAGACGCGCCCGCCGCCGTCGCCCATGGGGATAGGCCGCCGGGAACCGTAGATTCCGATGCCGGGATAGGCCTCGAACATGCTCGCCACGGCCCGCTGCCGGAAGAATTGCGGAGCGTCGGCGAAGTAATCCGCCCCCTCGCACCGCCGGGCCACCTGGCAGAAGAACAGCCACTCGTAGAGGAAGTGGTTGATATAGTACCCCTCCGCCCAGCCGCCGCCCGCGCCGGCCAGTTCGAGGGCCGGGGCCGCCCGGTTGCGCCAGTCGGCCTCCAGCACGGCCAGGAACTTCTGCGCCTTCGGGTTCTCGTAATAGGTGGCGTAGCACGCCAGTCCGATCCCCCAGTTCTTGTACCCGTACCAGCCGTTGTGAAAGACGTGCGTCTCCGATTGCACGTTGGCCTCGATGGTCTTGTTCATGTATTGGTGGAACGCCTCGCGCTGCCCGGCGGTCCAGCAGTCCCAGCACAGGTCATACACCAGGGCACACAGGGCCAGGTCCGTCCCGAACGTCACGTGCCCGACGCGAATCGGACCCCCGACGTATTTCATGGCCCGCTCGACCGCCGCCGCCCCCAGCGTCTTGTCGTCCTCGACGGCGCAGACCAGACCCATCGAGATCATCCGGGAGTAGTCATCGGCGCCGCTCGCCCGCGCCACGGCGGCCATGCGCTGGTACGCCTGCGGACGCTCCTGCACTAGCTTCCTGAGTTCCTCCTTCGACCCCAGCAGCCGCGGATGCTCTCTCGACACCGCACGTCTCTCGGCCGGAGCCGGCCCGGCCGAAGCGACCATCGCCCAGCACAGGCAGCACGTCACGAGCCGCCCAAGGGGCACAAGTGAACGGGCACACGTTCGCATCACGCCGAGACCGCGCATCATCCTATCTCCTTATCGAGGAAACTCACGCAGGGAACCATGATACCTGCCGCCGGCCCGTAAGCCAACCCCCGTGACATCGCCCCTGCCGCCTCCCGTGTGTCTCGCCGGCCGTTTCCCGACAATTCAAGGCCCGGCCCGCGAGCTGTGCAATTCGACTGACGCCGCCCGTGCCGCGGCGGGCCGGTCTGCTCCCGTCGGGTAGGGCCGGAAGGTAGGGCGGACAGCGCAGATAGCCGTAGCGCCCGGTGAACGTGATGGGCCGCTCCGGATGGTTCGGGTCCGGCGGCACCGGCCTCGGCGTCACCAGCTCCGGCAGATTGATGAACGCATAACGCCCATACACGTCGGCCGCCTTCTCATCCCGCACGCGCGCCGCCTCGACCGGGTCGTCGAACGAGCCGAGATAGACCTTCTTGCCGTCGCGGTAGAGCCCGGCCTCATACCGCCGGCGTTTCCTGTTATACCAGACACCCTTGAACCCGGACGCATTTCCCGGACTGCGGCTGTTCCACAGATTCTCCTTTCGTGTGCAGTTGCGCAGGTTGCTCCGGCAGTTGTTCCGGCCGTTACGGTCGATGTGGTCGGTGACCATCCCGGGCGGCGGCTGCATGATCTCGCGATGCATGTAGGCCGTTCTCCCCTTCTTGTTGCGGACGGCGTAGACGTTGTTGCCGATGAACAGTGCCATCCATTTGTACTTGCTCAACTCGGGGTAATCCACTGCATCCACCATGGCGAACTGGCCCTTGGTCAGGGGGATGAAGCAGACCTGGTCGCTCGGCGACTCCGGCGGGGGCAGCCGCAGCGGCGGCTCGCGCGTGGCACGGAAGTTCTCGCAGATGCCGTCCGGCTGGACGCGAACCGGCTCGCCCAGAGCGATAGGACAATTGACGCAGATCAACTCGCCCGGCGCGCCGTTGTGGACCCGGCCGGCATACGCACAATGCTGACAGGTTCGCCTTTCCATACTCCGCTCCTTTCACGCGGTGACAAGTGATAAGCAAGAACGCGGCCGTTGCCGGCCGTCTTCCATTCCTTTCCTTCAATCCGCAATGCGAAATCACAAATCCTCAATCCGAGGGCCGCCCTGCGGACCATGCGGTCCCTCCACCTTTGGACGAATTTGCACGAATTTGACGAAAAATCTGCGTTTTCCACATGGTGGATAACTCCCTAACTCCTTGCGCCAAGACGAATAAAAAAAATTTCACGCGCGGGGCGTTTTACCTTTTCAAGTGTTGCACGAATTTGACTATTCCTACCGACCCCGGGGACATTTGCATGATTCGTATTTTCGCCAACAAGTTACCAGAACCCGAATACACGGGGCCTGTCCAGCCCGCCGGTTTGTCATTCCTGCGAAGGCAGGAATCCAGGCTCTGGTTTCTTAACCACGGAGAGAAGGGAACCGCAGATGAACGCTGATAAGCGACGATGGCCACAGGCACCGCCCGGAGCCTGGCGTTGCCTTGTCTGACTTATCGCCTGTCACTTGTCACTTATGGCTCTTTGATCTGCAGACACCGTCCCATTCGACTCCGCTCAGGGCAGGCTCCGAGCGAAGCCGAGGGACCTACGCCGATTTGCGCAGATTTCCAGCCGGGAACTGACAACTGCTTTCTAACCGCCAAATACGCGAACCACGCGAACTCTGACTTCAAACTTCAAACTTGAAACTTTGGCCG
>CAYFUB010000110.1:0-7852 GCA_964346195.1 uncultured Pirellulales bacterium | reverse complement strand
CGGAGGCCGAAGGCCGGAGCGGAGAAATCTGGCTACGGACAAGAGGCGCCTTCCCTTCGCGGCCAGATGTCTCGACTGCGCTGACGCTTCGCTCGACATGACAGGCTAGGCAAGATATCCGCATTGCCTACAAACATGACACGCACCCCCGGTTTCGGCGCGACCGTTTCTTGGCGCGGCGCACCGGTTCTTGCCATGCCGAGCGACAGGTGGCGGCGTCAGGCCCAAAGCCTCGGCGATGGTCTCACACATGGAATGAAGTCAGCGCCGGGCCGTTGGGTGCAGAGAGGTCCGGTGCATGTGACAAACGCAGCCAGGGCGATGCGCCGATCGTTGCGGTCAGTACTTCTTGCGGAATTTTGCCGTGGGGATATCCATCAGCTTGCGGTACTTGGCGACCGTGCGTCGGGCGAGATTGGGAATTCCTGCCTCGGCCAGCTTCATTTTGATTTGATCGTCGTTGAGCGGCCTGGTCTTGTCCTCGTCATCGATAATCTGCTGGAGCTTGACACGAATCGCCTCCCAGCTATGGGCCCGGCCGCTGGTATCCTCGGTGCCACCGCTGAAGAATTTGCGCAGGGGCAGGACTCCCCACGCGCATTGCAGGTACTTGCCCGAGACGGCCCGCGAAACGGTGGCCAGATGGACGCCCACGTCGTCCGCGACCTTCGCCATGGGAAGGGGTCGCAGATGCAGAGGGCCCTGCTCGAAGAAATCCCGCTGATGACGGACGATGGCCTGCGTCACCCGCAGGAGCGTATTCCTGCGCTGCTCGATGGCCGCGATGATCCAGTGAGCGGAGCGGATATTGCTCTGCAGGAACTTCCTCGTGTTGTCACTGACGCGGTTATCCTCGGCCATCCGCAAGTAGTGGGGATTCAGTCGCAGACTGGGGAGGCTGTCGTCGGCGAGCCGGACCGTGAATTCCTCGGACCCGTTGGGCGATTCGACAACGACATCGGGGGTAATCGGAATGCTTTCATTGCGGCCGATTTGCAGGCCCGGAGAGATGTCCAGCTTGCTCAGCCGCTCGATGGCGCGGTTGAGCCGCTCGATGCGGCAATCCATCTTCCGGGCAATCTCGGGCAGGCGATTCTCGAGCAGCGCATCCATGTGGTCCGCCACCAGGCGGTACTCAAAGCCCATATCGTCGCCGCTCTGTGCCAGTTGGATCAGCAGGCACTCCCTCAAGTCGCGTGCCCCGACGCCGGGCGGGTCCAACTGCTGGACCAGTCGCAATGCCTCTGTCAGGTGGTCGGGCGTGAAATCCTGGCGGTCTCGGGTGTGCAACTGCTCCAGAGCGACGCTCAGATAGCCGCGCTCGTCGATATAATCGATAATGGCGCTTCCGGCTTTCTTCACCGGCTCGTCGGCATCGACCAGCCGCCACTGCTCGGTCAGATAATCGTGCAGCGACTGCGGGGGGGCCGCCGCATTCTTGATCGCTTCGAGCTTGAGGTCTTTCTCGTCATCGTCGCGCCGGCCGTAGTACGGGCCGGACTGGTCGATGAATTCCTTGAACTCGTCCTCGATGCTGTCAAGCCGCTGGAAATCCTCGACCTTGTTGTTATCCGTATCCACCACGAGGACCTTCTCGCTGATGTCGTCTTCCTGGATAGGCTCCTGTGGCGCCTCGGTTTCATCCGAGACAGCGGTCTCCTCCAGTTCGAGGATGGGGTTGCTGTTGAGTTCCTGTTCGATGCGTTCCTGGAGGGCAAGGATGGGAAGCTGGAGAATCTCCATGGATTGGATCATATGCGGCGCGAGCTTCATCCGCTGCTCCATCCGCATCTGTCCCGTCATCTCCAGCTTCATGTGACCACCTGTACGCTCCAAACCATGATCGTTGCTGCAACTGCTAGTTTATGATAGCCTCGCCGTACTTGTCGTCAACAATCGCCTGTCACTTCAACAATTTTGTACGCCCTTCGTTTTGTGACCCTATATAGGGCGGGCGTCCCCGCTCGCCCATGCCGAGGGCTCGCGCTGGCCGGAAATGTCGTGCAGGGACGCGCGACCTGCCGCACGAAATCCTGGGTTCGCCCACCTGGGCCGCCAGAGTCGGTCGCGTACGAATTCCGCGCGGGCGGTCATGAGATTATTCGAGCACCTGCCGGCCGAGGATGGCGTCGGCCAGGATTCGACCGCTGGCGTACTCGATCGTGCTGCCGGTCGGCAATCCGCGGGCCAGCCGGGTGATTTTCACGCCGAGCGGCCGCAGCAGCGAGCTGATGTACAGCGACGTGCCGTCGCCCTCGATGTTGGGATTGGTCGCCATGACGATTTCTTTCACCTCGCCCGTGCGGACGCGTTCCACGAGCTTGTCGATCGTCAGGTCGCCGGCGTCGATCCCGTCCAGCGGGGCGATGTGCCCGCCGAGGACGTGGTACAGCCACTTGCAGGCCCCGGTCTTCTCCAGACTGACGACGTCCTTGGGCTGCTCGACGACACAGATCAGGCTCCGGTCCCGGCGCGGGTCGGAGCAAATCTGGCACAGCTCGCCCTCGGACAGATTGTAGCACGTCCGGCATCGTCGGATCTTGGTCTTGACGTCCCGAATCGCCTCGGCCAGGGCCAGCGCGGCCGGGGCGTCGGCCTTGAGGATGTGAAACGCCAGGCGTTCCGCCGTCTTGGGGCCGATGCCGGGCAGCCTGCCGAATTCTTCAATCAGCTTGTTCAACGTTCCCGTATAAGCGTTGCTCATAGAGCGCTATAACCTGCTTTCGTATTCTCAATCACTGCTCTTCTTCGATTCCGGTGATAGTAGCATCCAGGCCCACGAGAATGTTTTTGACCGCCGGATCGTTGAGGATTTCGTAACGCTTCTGAGCGGCGGGCTTGGTCTTGCCGCGGTCCTCCGGCCCCTCAGCCTGCGACCCTGCCCTCAGTTCAAACTCTATACGAATCGGGCGGCCCATATGCTCACCCAGGACTGCGGCAATCTGCTCCGCCCGCCCGTTGCTTTCGCACATCTGCTTTTGCATCCGGCCCGTCGCCGGAAACTCGATGCTCAGGGTATCCCCCTCCAGTTGCCGAGGCGTCGAGCCGTTGAGCAGGCTGGCCGTGCCGTTGCCCAGCTTCGTCGCAACCATGGATAGAATCTGCGGCCAGCTCTCCACGAGATCGGCCCGAATGGCCGGCGTCTTCGGTCGGCTCAGGCTGGCGCCCAGCTCCCAGTCATCCGCCGCCTGGCGTGCGGGTGGAGCAGTCGCCTTCGAAACCGGCCTATCTTCTACCGGGAGTTTTTTTTTGACGGGCGTTGGCGAGCCGCCTCGTGCCTGGGACATCAGTTCCTCGACGTTCATGAAGTGCTCGCTCAGCGCCAATCGAAGCAGCGAGGCATCGAGCAGGGCCCGCGGGGTGTCGCTGTTACGGATGGCCCAGCGCAGCTTCTCCAGGGCCGTAATGCTGTAAATGAGTGCCGCCGCGTCGAACTTCCGTGCCAGCTCGTTGGCTTTTCCCTTTTGCTCGGCGGTCAGGATCAGAAGGTCGGTATCGACACCGGCCGACCTGAGGACCAGCAGGTCCCGCATGGATTCGATCAGGGCGTCGGCAATCTGGGCCTCGCCCAATCCGGTGCCAATCAGCTCCTCGGTCGCCGCGAGCGTCCCGGCGGCATCGCCGGCGGCAAGCCGTTCGATGAGGCTGTAGACCCGCTCCGTGTTCGGCCGACCGAGAAATTCCTCTAAAAGCTGCCCGGTCAGGGGCTGGGCCCCGGTGCTGATGAGCCGGTCCAGCAGGCTTAAGGCGTCGCGCATCGAGCCGTTCGCCAGCCGGGCCAGGGGCAGGATCAAATCGTCCTCGTATTCGATCTTCTCCTGCTTGAGGATCGACTTGAGCTGCTCGGCGATGGCCCTGGGGGTGATATTGTGGAAATCGAACCGCTGGCAGCGCGACTGGATGGTCGCGATGACCTTGTTCGGCTCGGTCGTGGCCAGGATGAACTTGATATGCTCCGGCGGCTCCTCCAGCGTCTTGAGCAGGGCATTGAAGGCCTCCTTCGTGAGCATGTGCACTTCGTCGATGATGTAGATTTTGTACCGGCTGCGGGCGGGCCGGTAGATGGCGTTCTCCCGCAGCTCGCGGATGTTGTCGATGCCGCGGTTCGAGGCCCCGTCGATCTCGATCACGTCGATATCCTCGCCCGTGCTGATGGCGACGCAGCTATCGCACGTGCAGCAGGGCGTGGTAGTCGGCTCGTCGAACGACCGGCAGTTGAGGGCCTTGGCGAGAATCCGCGCCATGGTCGTCTTGCCGACGCCGCGGGTGCCGGTGAACAGGTAGGCATGGGCCACGCGGCCGGTCTCTATCGCATTGCGCAGCGTCTGGGCGATCGGGTCCTGACCGACCACGTCCGCGAACGTCTGCGACCTGTATTTTCGTGCCAGTACGGTGTAAGCCATCTTCAATCTATTATTTATGGTTTACGATTTACGATTGTTTCTGGTCGTGTGTCGGGCCGCGATAAAGATCGACCTCAATTCCTCACCCTCCTGCAAAAGCGCAGCGACCCGCTTTTTCGGCAGCAGGCTCTCGTCCATGCTGAATTCCATCCAGAAGCAGGATTCGTCCGTCTCTTCAATGACGATGCTCAGTTTGGCTACGAAAGCGGCCCGTGACTGCGCGACGCCGGCGGCCCGGTAGTTTGCCGCCGCTCCGGTCGAACACCGAATCAACTGAGATTGGATATGTCGCCCAAGCGGCGTATTCGGCAAAGCCAGGGCCAGCTTGACACATCGGTGGGCAAACTGCGTGATCCTCTCCCGCAGCTCCTGTCGATTCATGGATGTTTCCCTCCGCCCCCCAAATCGTAAATAGTAAATGATAAATCGTAGATCAAAAAAGGTCGGCCGGGTTTCCCCACACACGGCTAAGCGTCCGCTTATGGCTGCTCGGTTCCCCGCCTGACCAGGTTCACGGGCTCGGCCTGCATGGGACCCGGCCGGTAAATCGACCCCGACTCGATGGTGGCGCGGGCGTCCCGCCCCTGCACCCTTTTGACCGCTGCCGATTCTGAAGAGCAAGGGCAAGATGCCCTCGCCACGATGCGTCTGCGACCCCATCACGTCCCTATATTCTCAAGTCAAAGAGCCTGCCAACGAGGCGATACTGTACCACACCCATCCACGTCGTGCCACCAAAAGATTCGATTTTCTGCGCCGACTCGCCGCTCATTGTACGACTGCGTCGGGCTCTCGGTTCGCCCTGGCGCGACGACCATCCCGGCCGAATGGTGGGCAGCGACCTGGAGGAATGCCGGGCCATGCTTCCGGATGCCTTGCATGAGATGATCCTGGCATACAGGCAACTCGGCAAAGAAATCCCCGCAGGGAACGGTCTCATTGAACAGCAGCATTTGAGCCCGTCCGGTCTGTGTGTACTTCTGGGTGGGGGGTGACCGACAACCGGGGACGCTGTCCCCGGACCCTTGGCTTTTCCGCTTTTCGCCAATAGCATGACACGAGAGCAAGGCCCGGACGCGCAGCGGCCCTCCGAATCGGGCGAAAGACGACGGCGTCGCCCATGCCACGAGACTGCTGCGGCGCTCGGGATGCTTGCCGGCAGAGCGGGTTCGGGTCGCCACGCGTAGAATACCACGTGTGGGAGCCCTTCCCAAACGCGATACGTACGTCGCGTTTGGGGGCCCAGGCTTATCCTGCCCAGCAGCGTGTCCAGACTTCCTGTCACGACTGCCGGTGGCAAGGGCGATTCGCGCGCATTTCTCATGCTATTGGCCCAAAGCGACAAAGGCCGGGGGTTTGGGCGCAGAGCCCCCAAAATGGATGCAAACTTACGGGTACCTCTCTCAGAACCAGACGCGCATAGTCTTCGGATGGAGATGAAAAGGTAAGCAAGAGCCGGATGAGCCCAAACAGGGTTGGTCATATTTGCAGTGGGACGCGCGTGCCGTATAACACCTCGGTCACACGGGCTTCTCCGCCGCTCAGCGTAGAACCGCCCGGTACTGCACTGGCTCAAGCGAAAAGCGACTCAAAAACCGCGACCCGGAGCAGCGAGACATTATCGGCGTGGCCGACAGCGCGTTAGTGACCACGCAGACACGGAAGTCACGATTTGTTTGTGCTTGATGAACTTCCCCGCCAGTGATAATGAAGTCCTGCTCACGGCCGCTTACGCCTTTGACCTCAACATGCTCTTCCTTGAGATTGCGTCGGCAAATGAGGTCGTAACCGCATCTGTTGCGCTCAACAGACTTCACGCTCCAACCGCGTTCTGCATACCAGCCCCGGACAAAGGAGACTGCCGCGCGTTCTACCTCCCGATTGCGCTCTGGGTCTCCGTATCCAGCACCCTTCGGCTCCAACTCATTCAGTTGTGTCTTCTCTGATGTTCCGTGATCGTCGGAACTCTGATTCAGTGCCCCAAGTGTAACAATGATATCTTTCCCACGGGGATACGGGTCTGTAATGGCGATGATACGATCGAGTACCGCTGCGGATGCGGGCCTGATTTCTCGAATGCCTCGTGTGGTCTGAACGTTCAAACGAGTCTTTGAGTCAAACCGCAGGCCCCTTGCTGTAGAATCATCTTTGCCGAAACGAAGCAATCTCGTGACTTCAGGTGCCAGGCGTCGACTCAGGTTCAGTGGCGTACCTGAGCCTTTCTTCGCAATGATCCACTCGTCGGCGGGTTCATAAAGGTTCTCGCTACGGAGGATACGCATGGCTTCTGAGCGAGAGACGATTCTCTGAACCGTCATTTTCGCGCCCAGGTAAACTTGGCCCAGGGCCAGGCTGATGACGTAAACAGTGTCGCCGGCCGAAACGCCTTTCTGCCGAAAAGTATTGCCGCCGGCGCAACGAAGGGGAGCGTACTCATCGTTTACGTCAGAACACCAGGACCGATTCTGCCAATGACACGTGAAATACCTGGGCACCTTTACCTCCCTTGAGCCGCTTAGTGCAATTCAGTTTCGTCACTGGTAAGATACCCACGCCCTCACGCAAATCAAGGGGATACCCAGAAGAAATCCGCGTAGGAGGCGGTTGACAAGGGCAGGGGGAGGGTTTATGGAATGGGGCACAGCGCCGAACCGTACGGCGTGGAGGTCCGGCCCTTTGCAGGAAAAGGAGTTTGCCATGAAGGTGCGAGTCGAGGATACGTGCACGGCGTGCGGACTTTGCTGCGATACCTGCCCCGAGGTGTTCGAGATGGGCGACGAGTTCGCAACGGTCACTGTCGGTGAGGTGCCTGCCGAGCTCCAGGATGCCGCCCAACAGGCGGCCGACGAATGCCCCGTGGGAGCCATCATCGTCGAATAGGCTCAGGATTTACCATTTATGATTGACGATTTACGATTGAGAGGAGGTGCGTCCGGCGCCTCCCGAATCGTGCGTGCGCTACGTGAGGCCAAATAGTCAATCGTTAATCGGATGTCACCAATCTGATTGTTCATTCGCTCTCAGGGCTGCTCGGTGACGGCACGGGGGTCCAGAAAGTGCAGCAGGTAGTCCGGGCCCCCTGCTTTCGTGCCGACGCCGGACATTTTGAAACCGCCGAACGGCTGCACCTTCACCAGGGCCCCGACGCAACTGCGATTCAGATACAGGTTGCCGACCCGGAACTCCTGTATGGCCCTGTCTAAATGGCCGCGGTCCGTGCTGAAAACTGCCCCGGTCAGGGCGAACCTCGTAGAGTTGGCCCATTCCAGGGCCTGGTCGAAATCCCGTGCACGCATGACTGACAAGACCGGGCCGAAGACCTCTTCCTGGGCCAGGCGTTTTTCCGCCGTAATGTTCCCCACGATCGTCAGGGGGACGTAATATCCTCTGTCCGGGACCTCGCTTCGATAAAGGACCTTGCCTTCTCTCCCGGCAAGCTCCACGTACTG
>CAYFUB010000109.1:0-1670 GCA_964346195.1 uncultured Pirellulales bacterium | reverse complement strand
TCCAGACGCACCGCTGCCTGGTGCGCTACCGGATCACGGTGGAGGATACCGTGGGCAACACGCTCACCGTACCCTATCCGGACGACCCGCAGCCGAACTTTGCCTATTTCGTCTACGACGGTGTCCCCGCCTGGCGCGGGGCCGTGCAGCCCGGCGTCACGCCCGTCATCGAGTTTCCCGCCGAGGTGATGCGCAGCCTGCCCGTTTACCACCTGCTCAGCAAGAAGTCCGATGTCGAGTTCTGCACCTGGTTCTCCAGGTACAGCGGCAGCGAATATCGGTGGTGGGGAACGCTGGTCTACGACGGCCGGGTCTACGACCACATCCGCTATCGGATGAGAGGCGGGGTGTGGCGATATTCGATGGGCAAGAACATGTTCAAGTTCGACTTCAACCGGGGTCACTACTTCCAGGCCCGCGACGACTACGGCAACCAGTACGACACGACCTGGGACAAGCTGAACTTCTCGGCGTGCATCCAGCAGGGCAGCTTCGGCCAGCGCGGCGAGCAGGGCATGTTCGAGGCGCTCTCGCTGCGGCTGTTCAATCTGGCGGGCTGCCCCGCCTCGAAGACGAACTACCTGCACTTTCGGATCATCGACGAGCTCTACGAGGACGGCACGCGCAACGCCGCCCATACGCCGATTACCACCCGTGGCACTCAATACGACGGCGACTTCTGGGGCCTGTACATGACCATCGAGCAGATGGACGGCCGCTTCCTCGACGAGCACGACCTGCCCGACGGCAACCTCTACAAAATGGACGGCTCCAACCGCGAGACAAACAACCAGGGTCCCACCCAGCCGTCCGACCAGTCCGATTTGAACCGGTTCCTGGGCGCGTACGGGGGCGGCTCGGAGCAGTGGTGGCGGCAGAACGTGAATCTCGATGCCTACTACGGCTATTTCGCCGTCTATCAGGCCGTCCACCACGGCGACATCACCAGCAAGAACTGGTTCCTCTACCACCACCCCCAGACGAATCAATGGTGGCAGCTCCCGTGGGACGTCGACCTGACGTGGACGACGTATTACGGCTCCAACGACCCGAGCGACCCTTTCAGCCGGGGCGGTGTCTTCCGGCACAACGGCATAAACATGGACAACAGGAACCGGCTGCGGGAGATCACCGATCTGCTGTTCAATCCCGAGCAGGCGGGCCAGTTGATCGACGAGTATGCCGCCATCATCAACGACCCGGCCGGCGGGCTCTCTATGGTCGATGCCGATCGCGCCATGTGGGACTACCACTGGGTCGTCGGCAACGCCGCGTATCCGCGGTACCTCGACCGGGACGCGAGCTTCAAGGCGGGACAGGGACGCTTCTACGAGGAGGCCGCCCAGCAGGGCTACGAGCGCAGCTTCGAGGGCATGGTTCAGGTCATGAAGGACTACGTACAGGAGCGCATGGGCCACCTGAACAACAAGGCCGCCGACTCGGCGATTCCCAATAAGCCGATCGTCACGGCCGCCGCGCCGGCCGATTTTCCGAGCAACGCCCTGACGTTCACGGTGACGCCTTTCAGCGACCCGCAGGGGGCGAATACCTTTGCGGCGCTGAAGTGGCGCCTCGCGGAGGTGGCCCCCGGCTCGTCCGTCCCCGTGACGAGCAACGCTTCAGGCCTTATCCTCCTGCCCGAGATGGCCACCTGGAAATACTTCAAGGGC
>CAYFUB010000108.1:0-19813 GCA_964346195.1 uncultured Pirellulales bacterium | reverse complement strand
GTCGCCGCCGGGTCGGGGTGAACCGCCGTGGCTGTCTTGCCGCGACTGTCCTCCACCGTCACGTACAGGCTGTTGGGACTGTTGCCGGCGTTGGGTCCGCCGATGTCGGCCACCTGCCATGGCCCCGAGACATTGCCGGTAATCTGCACCTGCGAGAACTCGGCGATGCAGGGGACGTTGAGGTTGTTGCTGGTGACCGCCAGACCGATGTAGACGCTCGCGCCGATGTTGATCATGCGCGGGTTGGGCGAGGCGCCGCCGCCTTCGTTGGTCTGGAGGACCCAGTTGGTCCCGTCCGCCGAGTGGTAGCCGGTGATCTGGTTGCCCTTGCGTTCGAGCTTGACCCAGCAGGGGAAAGTGGCCGCCCCGGGGTTGCTGTGTGCCGAGTCGGAGATGCCGTCGCTGAGGGAGCGATTCTGGAAGGCGGTGCGGCCGTCCGGCGCGAGCATCAGCAGCGCGTGGGCCGAACCGGCGGTCAGGTCGTTGCGAATCATCACGCCGGCCTTGGCCCAAGCGGCCGTGTTCGTCATGCTGTCCACGCGTGCGACGATGGCGCCGTCGCCGTTGAGCGGTTGGCAAACCAGACGCATATGGTCCTGCGTATTCCAGACATCGCCGCTGACTGAAGAGACGATGTAGCTCCCCGCCGCCGTTTCCTGGAAGGCCGGCGGAAAGCCGCGGAAGTACAACGTCAAGTCGGTGATCCCGTTGCCCGTCCAGTCTTGCGCAGGGGCGAATTCCCGGTAGGCCTCGCTGTAGAAGAACGGGCTGATATTGTTGTAGTCCAGCGGCATGGACTGCCGGCCGCCATGGACGACTTTTTGCTCGGCAAACGGCGGGTCCCAGTTGCCGACCGTCGAACCGTTGTCCTTGGTGGTCCAGCCGTCGATCCAGGTCTCGTAGATGCGCGTGCCCTGGTTCTCCTCATCGTTGTAGCTTTCGAAGTCATCGACGACGAAATGGTCGACCGCGGTAAAGCTCCAGACTTCGCCCTCCCAAACGGCCGGTGTCTCGGCCTCGTTCACCTCATTGACCTTCCAGTAGTACGTCCGTCCGAGCTCCAGAGCGGGCGGCTGGTAACGATTGTCGCTCACCGCCTCGACGGGGCCGGTTCCCGCGGCAACCGCCGCGCGGTCGGTGCTGAAGCAGACCTCGTGCGCGCCGGCCTCTCTTCCCGCCCGCCAGCTCAAGGTCACATCCACATCGACATCCATGGCTCCCGCGGCCGGATAGGGTTCTCTGGCCTGGGTGGGGATGTACAGGAATCGCACTTCGCTCAAGCCGTATTGCGGCACTGCTGGGGTCCATTTGCTCTTGGCGGTCAGCCTGACATACCTGGCCGCGGCGCCGGCGAAGGCAATGGGCGGATTGTGGGCGTAACCATCCTGTCCGGGCCCCTGGGCGAATTCCACGTCGCCCAGCACGTCCCAGTTCGTGCCGTCCAGGGAATACTCTATTGTGACATCCTTGAACCCGAAGCCAAGAAACTGCTCGAATTCGGCATTGTAGTTCCAGACCCACATCTCGTGCAGCTTGTAGATCTTGTCGAACTCATACTGGATCCACACCGGCTGGCCTCCCAAGATACTGGTGACCCACATCGTCGCGCTGTCTTTCGAGTGCAGGTCATCCCCATCCAGGCCGGAGCCGTCGATCGTGCTCTCCGGTCCCTTGCCCGGCTCGAAGCTGGATGCGGTGACGATGATATTTTTGACCGGGTAAGCGAACGGCTCGGCGGTGAAGCTCCAGACGTTGCCCCTAACGATGGTCGAATCCGGGGGTGCGTTGACCTCATCGACGCGCCAGTAACAGGTTTGCCCGAAATCGAGCAGGCCATCGGGGTCGTAGCCTTCGGCCGTTTGCCCCTGGCTGGCCAGCACGCCGAGCGGATTGGCTCGCGTGGCCGCGTTGACGTCGGCCAAGGAAGTTCCAAAGTACACGTCGTGTGCGGCGGCAAGTTCTCCCACCTGCCAGTTCAGGACCACGTCGCGCGGCACATCGGTTGCCCCATCGGCAGGGCTCGGCTTCGTGGCCAGGTCGCTGCGCGGCAGCGGCGGCTCGGCACCGAAATACACCCGGTCCATCCAGACTTTCTGATTCAGACCGTCGCCCTCCATCGGCCACCAGGCGCCCTTCAACATCAGATAGAGACTCAGGACCTCTCCCGGGTCATCTCCGATCACCGCCCCGCTGTGCGTGTACTCGATGACAAACGTCTGGGCCGAAGTCGTCAGTTTGACCCTCTGTTCCACGTAGGTCGGCCAACTGGCATTGTTGATGCCCGCCTGGAGCAGCAGGACCATTTCCCGGTCTTGCTCCGCTTTGGCCGTAAAGCCGATGGGATACGTCACCCCCGGCTCGATAAGCAGGCCGGACTGCGAAATCCCAATGCTCGCTACCGTGGCGTCGGTAACGTCGATCAGCACCGCGTTCTCCCCCGAAAGCTCCGCATCCGACACCACTTCGACAGCGAAGCCGGCTGCCCCGTAGAGGGCCCAGGAGGTGAGCCCCTCGTCGAACTCGCTGTTCGCGATCTGGTTTTCCTGGCCCCAGACAAGCGACTCGGATAAACCAAGGACCAGAGTGAACGTCGCCAGACATACCAGTTTCCTGTACATCATAGTCCTCCTTCAGAATACATTGAAATGACCCCGCGCCGATTGTCATCCCGGGGCTTCACCCGGATCTCGATGATCCTCCCATCCCCTTCAACAACCCTGATAAGCTCAGTATGTCGGCGGCCTTCCAGCGCGGACGCGTCACGATGGGACCAGTAAGGCACAGCCGCTCACCGCGTGCCATTCCGTTTTGCAGCACGAGTCCTTCCCTGGGCAGCCCACATCGCCTTGGACCGGTATATGCTACCAAAACAAGACCCGGCGGTCAGCAGCTAAAATGTGGAACACACAGCCAAAGCTACTCCGCGCTGTGAGCGGCGAGCCAGAGGTCGGCGAAGAGACGCAGGTCCACGATGTCCACGACGGCGTCGTCATTGAGGTCGGCGGGCGTGCCTCCTGGCGGAATCGGCTGGTCCAGCGCCCGGGCGATAAACGTGAAATCATCGGCGTCGAGGTCACCGTCGGCGTCGAAATCGCCGCGTTTGGGGATGCCGCGATAGAGGCGGACCTTGCCGTCGGCGTAGCCGATGAGGAGGTCCCAATAGCCGTCCTTCGGGCCGAAGTAACCGTCGCCCGTCCAGTAGCAGACGAACGGGCGCGAACGCCCCGTGCCGGGCAGATCGATGGGTTGGCCATTCGACTTGACGAGCGAGTAGCCGGAGAACGCCGGGAGTGAGTCCAGCTCTGTGTTCTTATAGAACACGGTTTGGCCGTCGGTATTGCCGGTGAGCAGGTCCTTCTTTCCATCACCGTCGAGGTCCATGACGACGGGACTGGAGCGTCCGGCCGGCACCTGCAGGTCGCGACCATTCGCCTGCGCGTACGAGCCATCGGGCGGTGAGAAGCTGAAGCGCGGCGGGACCGAGCCGCCACAGCCGCAGTTGTAGTAGATGTGAATCAGCCCGTCGAGGCCTCCTGCCACGAGGTCGAGCATGTCGTCATCGTTCCAGTAAACCACGACTGGCGTCGCCCGAGCGCCAACGTCGAGATCCCAGGCATAATCGGCGCCTACCTTGATGTTGGCGCCGGCATCGAAGGCCGGCTCGTTGTCGCTGGCGACGTTCAGAAAAACCCTGACGGTGCCGTCCGCCTGACCGATCAGCAGGTCCTTGCGCTCATCCTCATCCCAATAGACGACCCGGGGGAAGCAGCCCAGACAGCCCTGGGCCGGACAACTCAAGTCCTGGCCCTCCGACTGGGCGTAAGAATAGCCCAAGAAACAGGGATCGGATTCGGTCCCCACGTTCAGATAAACGCGGACCTTGCCGGGGGCCGAGCCGCCGCCCTCGCCGACGATCAGGTCGTTCAGAAGGTCGTTGTTCCAGTCCTGGAACGAAGGCACCGAGTAGCCCGGCACCACGATAGGAGTACCGCCGGCCAGGACGAGTTCCTCGGGCCCGAGATTGATGTCGGCATCCTCAGCGTACCCCGATGGCGACAGGAACAGAACGGCAATAAGCGCGATGACCGACAACCCGCAACGGTTCATGCTGATGACCCTCCAAGCATACAAGACAAAGGACGCCCGTCGGAACGTGTCTTCTCAGGCGCGAGCATTCGTGAAGAAACCCTCCCCGGACATTCCTCCACAACAACCCCAGTATAGCCTTTCTCTGGACGTATGTCAAGCCCAAAGGCAGACAAAGACAGACCGTCCCGACTGTACAGACCCTATGCGGCTACATTATTTCGTGTGGCACGTCCTCGCCCTGGTCATGCTGAGCAAAGCGAGCGGGTCCCCAAACGCTTCGTTTCGCGTTTGGGGGGACCCGATGCATCTGGTCGGAGAACGAGAAGTCCGCAGCGTGTCGGACGAAACCTCTCCTGCGACGCCCGGATCCTTCGCCGCGCCCAGGATGACGAAGTGTTGATAAGGCGTTGCCTCCGGTGCGCCTGTCGCTCACGCGAAACTCGGTCGCACGCAACAAACCTCGGCGGCGCGGAAGGACCGGTAAATGCTACGTCAGGAACTTGTTCAGCACGGCGGCGGTGTGTGTGGCGACGAGCATCAGGTAGTCGAGGTCGCCGAGCGTGTAGTGGTCGTGAATCATGGCATTGTCCACGTAGATGACGCCGTAGCACCCGGCCGGACCGGCAATGGCGGCGATCAGGGCCGAGCGAATCCGGGCCTTTTCCTCCACGTCGGCAGCCACTCTCGGCATCACCAGCGACTGGCTGCGCTCGACGGCCTGATTGATCTTTTCGCCCAGGGTCAATTCGCCGAGTTCCACCGCCTGGCCGTCGCGGCGTTTGCCTGCATGATAGGTCATCGGGCCGCTGGGCTGCTCCCGCAGGGCGCACCAGTTGTGGAAGGCGCCGAACTGCTTGAGACAGACGTTCAGCAGCGTCACCAGCAACTCCTCCAGGTTCTTCGACTTGCAGATAGCGTCGCAGGCATACACGAAATCGGACAGTCTCTTGGCGGGCAGCCGCATCGCGGGCGCGTGACCCGCGTCCGGCTTGCGCACCACCGTCTCGTGGAGCGGCGTCGCCAGACCGGCTTCCAGGTTCAGCGTGTCCTCGAGTTGCACGGGGTCGGCCGGTCGCGCATGGTCGTCGAGATTGACCTCGATCGTGAAATCCGTGATGCTGATGGCATCCCCGGTCTTGATCTCGGCCATATGGACCTCTTGACCGTTCAGGTAGGTCTTATTGGACGATTCCAGGTCCTGTACGTGCCATACGCCGTCGTCATTGCACAGAATCACGGCGTGCTTTTTCGAGACGGTCCGATCGGGCAGAAAGACGTGGCTGTCCGCGGCCCTGCCGATCCGAATGGGACCCTGCGCAAATTGAAATTCCTTCGTCTCGCCGTCTTTCTGTTTTAGTACCAGACGCATAGTCAGTACCTCCACACCCGAGTTCGTGTTGGCGTCTTTATTATGGCGCCTCCTCGCACGTCTGTCAAGAAGACCCTCAAAAGATTTCGCGGGAGTGCATCAGCCGGGCGGCCGCACCAGCCGTTTCACGCAGGATCCCCGACGATTCTACGTGCAAACCGGCCCATGGGTGGCAGCGTCAAGCGCAGCTTGGCGATGGTGTCAAGTGCATGCACAGGCACCATCGCCAGAGCCTACGGCCCATTCGACTTTGCTCAGGGCAGGCTCTTGACGATGCCACCCGACACTTCTCACGATGCAAGGCTAAGACACGTGCTCCGACCGCGAGACCGCCGCAGCCTGCTTTCCGACTTGTCGCGACGTTCGGCGGATGCGGTGGCGGTACTGGTCGAGAATGACGGCGGCCACGATCACACAGCCGGTGATCAGGCGCTTGGTGGATTCCTGTGCCCCGACCTGGGCCAGGCCGGCGCCGAGCACGGCGATAATCAGTACACCAAAGAAGGAACTGACAACCGAGCCTCGGCCGCCCATGAGGCTCGTGCCACCGATGACCACGGCGGCGATCACCTGCAGCTCGAACCCGATGGCAGTGTTCGGGTTGGCCGAGGACAGACGGGCGGTCTGGATCACCGCCGCCACCGCCGCCAGCAGACCCGCGAGAGCGAATACTGCGAACTTGTAGGGTCGAGGGTCGATGCCCGAGAGGCGAACCGCCTCCTCGTTCGTGCCGATGGCCACCAGGTACCGGCCGAACACCGTGCGCGACAGGACCAACTGACCGGCAGCCACAATAACGATCGCAGCGACGAAAGGAAGCGACAGGCCCAGAATTGTGGTGTCGCTGATGACCTGGATGGGACCGCCGACATAGATCGTGCGGGACTGCGTCACGAGGTAGGATGCTCCCCGTGCGACCTCGAGCATTCCCAAAGTGACGATGAATGACGGCAGGGCCCATCGGATGATGACGAGACCGTTGGCGGCCCCACAGAGAAGACCGACGAACAGGCAGGCGGCGACCGCCGGCGCCAGGGGCCAACCCCAGTTGACCAGCGCGATACCGAGGACCGCGCCGGCCAGCGCCGCCACCGAGCCGACGGACAAGTCGATGCCGGCGATGATGAGCACAAACGTCATTCCCACGGCGGCAATGATGGTGTCGGCGCTCTGGTTGGCAATCGTCCGGAGATTTCTCCCCGTCAGGAAGTTCTCGGCTCTGATGCCGAAAACGACAAGCAACAGGACGAGCGCCACGGCCATGCCGAGATAGTCGGCGACAAGCTCTCCAATCCTCTTTCTCTTCAGCTCACCGACCATGCCCGGGTCCTTCTCGCGCCTTGACGTATCCGCTGAATGCAGCGCCCATAATAGCATCCTCGGTCCACGCGCCCCGCTCGAAGACGCCCGCTGTCCGGCCGGCCGACATGACCAGGATCCGGCTGCAGATGGCCATGAGTTCCTTGAGTTCGGAGGAGACAAAGATGAGGGCCTTGCCTTCTTGCGCCAACTCGCCCAGCATCCGATAAATCTCGAACTTGGCCCCGACGTCAATGCCCCGCGTTGGTTCGTCGAAGATCAGGATATCGCAATCCCGGAAGAGCCATTTGGCAATGACGACTTTCTGCTGATTGCCGCCGCTGAGTTCTCCTGCCGTCTGCTCGGCGGACCAGCACCGGACGCCCAGCGAGTCCGCATAATGCCGGGCGACCCGATGCTCCCTGACCGAATCGATCCAGCCCAGCCGACTCAGGTCGCGCAGCCGGGTGATGGAGATATTCGCCCGCACCGGCAGCGAAAGAAACAATCCCTGCTCCTTGCGGTCCTCGGTCAGCAAAGCGATACCGTGGCGAACGGCGTCGCCCGGCTTGCGGATGCGCACGGGCTCGTCGGAACCGTGCAGATAGATGGCGCCGGCCTGGGGCACATCGGCCCCGAAAACCGCGCGCATCGTTTCGGTCCGGCCGGAACCCATGAGGCCCGCGACACCGAGGACTTCGCCGCGGTACGCCTCGAATGAGACATCACGAACCCGGTCGCCGCTCGTGAGTCCCGCGACGCGCAGCGCCAACGCGCCTTGGCCGCCGCTCGGCGCCAGACACTCATGACCGAGGTCCCGTCCCACCATCATGCGGATGATCGCGTCCGAGTCGACATCCTTCGTCGCGTGCGTGCCCACCACTTTCCCGTCGCGAAGGACCGTGACACGATCGGCGATCCTCAGCACTTCCTCGATCCGGTGCGAGATATAGATGATGCCCACGCCTGTGGCCCGGAGCGTGCGGATTTGGGCAAAGAGAAGCTCTACTTCACTGTCCGTCAAGGAGGCGGTAGGCTCGTCGAGGGCGAGGGCCCGACACCGTCGGGACAGGCCCGCCGCAATCTCAACCATCTGCCGGCGGCCGACGCCGAGCGACTTGACCGGCGTGGACGGATCCACATCCACGAGGCCGACTCTCTCCATGACCTCGCGCGCATGGCGATGCAGTCGCTGGTAGTTAATGAACCCGAATCGGCTGGGCAGACGCTCCAGGAAGATATTCTCGGCGACCGTCAGATTGCCGATCACGTTCAGCTCCTGCGTGACCATGCGCACGCCGTACGTCTCGGCCTCAGTTCGGGACCTGGGCCCATAAGGCCGGCCCGCCAGGAGCATCCGTCCTGCGTCGGCCCTCTCGATGCCGGCGACAATCCGCGTCAGTGTGCTCTTGCCTGCCCCGTTCTCCCCAACGAGAGCATGAACCTCCCCCACCTGAAGGTCGAAATTGACCTGCGCGAGCGCCTGAACGCCTGGAAAGGCCTTGTCGATGCCGATGGCGAGAAAAAGCCTGTCGGTTGTAGATGCCATTGTGTCTCTTGCGATTCTGTCCTACCAACCAGCGGTGCTCACCCGAATGACGTACGTGTCCTGTTCTCAGTGACACCGTAAGGCGTTCAGTAGCATGGGCGTCTCGCCCATGAGTAGCACGGCCGTCCCGGCCGTGAGTATCACGGGCATCTTGCCCGTGGCGATACAGGGGCAGGATGCCCCTGAGACTCATGGGCGGGACGCCCATGCCACGATGCCCTTGCGGGCACACTATAAACCACTTCAGAGCGTTTCTACCGTGATCAGGTCAACGGGAGTCTCCTTGTCGGCGGGAGGCGCGTTGCCCTGGAGCATCTCCAGGGCATACTCGATACCGTACAGGGCCAGCTTGTCCGCGTGCTGGTCCACCGTGCACAGGATTTTGCCCTCTTTGAGCAGGCGCTGCACGGCGGCGATGTTGTCAAACCCCACGACGTGGATACTGCCCTGCTTGCCCGCATCCCTCACGGCCGAGACCGCTCCCAGCGCCATGCTGTCGTTGGCGCACAGTATCGCCTTGAGGTCCGGGTGCTCGTTGATCAGGGCCGAGGCGATGGGCTGCGCCTTGTCCGTCTCCCAGTAGCCGGTCTGTGAGCTGACGATGTTCAGATGGCCGTCGGCCAGCGCATCCTCGAAACCGAGCTTTCGCTGGATACCGTTGAAGGCATTGGGGGCCCCTTCGATGATGGCGACCTTGTCGCCGGCTTGCAGCCGGGCGGCAAGATACGCGCCGGCCAGTTTCGCCCCCTTGCGATTGTCCGGGCCCACGAACGGAATCGTCACCCCCTTGTCCTTGAGAACCTCCTCATCGAACTTGTTGTCAATGTTGACCACGACGATGCCGGCATCCATGGCCCGCTTGCAGACCGGAACCAGGGCCTTGGAATCGGCCGGTGCAATCACGATGGCATCCACCCCCTGGGCGATCATCAGCTCGACGTACTGGATCTGCTGGGTGACATCGGTCTCGTTCTTGATGCCCGTGACTTTCAGCGTGTACTGGTCCTGATGCTGCTCGTGGTGCGCCCGGGCGCCTTCCTCCATCGTCTTGAAAAACTCGTTGGCCAGCGACTTCATCACCAGAGCGACGGTCGGCCTGTCATCCTGCTTGCGGCACCCCCCGGCCACGATCAGTCCCAACGCCACAACAACCGGTAGGGTGCGTATCACGCACCGCTCTACCCCTGGCAAGGGATCGTGCGTGGTACGCACCCTACGGATCGTTGACGATTTGCGAATCCTGAATCTCCTCATTTGGATCTCCTTGAGTCCCCTCGGTTGGGGACGAACGCACAGACTTCTTTCATGGTGGGCATCGACGGCTGCGCCCCCATTTTCATCACGGACAAGGCGGCCGCCCGACCAGCAAAGACCGCCGCATCGCGCAGACTGTGCCCTTGTCCGAAACCTACGGCCAGACTGCCCGTGAAAGCATCGCCGGCCGCCGTCGTGTCCACCGCCTGCACCTTCTCCGCACGAATCAGCTCCATCGTGTCGCCGTCGGTCAGCAGGAAGCCCTTTGCCCCCATCGTCAGAACGACCGCCTTGACGCCCGCGTCCAGCAGTCGCTGGGCCGCGGTGCCGGCCGAATCCGCGTCCACAACCTCGATCCCCGTCAAGATCTGTGCCTCGGTCTCGTTGGGTGTCAACACCGCGACCCTGGCGAGCAGCGCCGGCGCGAGTTTCTGGGCTGGAGCCGGATTCAGAATGAACGGCACCCCGGCGTGGTGTGCCAGTTCAGCCGCACACTGCACCGTCGCCACAGGCACTTCGAGCTGCGCGACGACCGCCCCGGCGGAACAGATCTCGGACTGGGCCCGATAGACATCTGCGGGCGAGAGCTTCGCGTTGGCGCCGGGCGCGACGACAATCGCGTTGTTGCCGGCCGCATCGACCGCAATGAGCGCCACCCCGGAAGGCGTCTGGGGCGTCAACGTCACGTATCGGGTGTCCAGCCCTTCTCTCTGGAAGTTTTCCAGCGACTTGCGGCCGAAAACGTCGTCGCCGAGCCGGGCCACGAAGACCACGTGCGCCCCGAGCCGGGCGACGGCGACCGCCTGGTTCGCCCCCTTGCCGCCCGGGACCATCAGGAAATCGCCGCCGAGGACCGTCTCGCCCGAAACGGGAATCCGCGGTGACTTGACGACCAGGTCCATATTGGAACTGCCGACTACAACAATCTTCAGATGGTCGTCAGCGATGACAGGCCCCTCAGAATTTACGATTTATGATTTACGATTCAGGGCTGACCGACGGGCCGGCAACAATCAATGGCAAATGGTAATTCGTAAATAGTAAATCACCCGGTGAGTCTCTCGACGAGCCAGCTTTCGTAACCGTCCAGGTCCTTCCATTTGACCGCACAATCCACCGGCTTGGCGCCTTCCTCGACCCGGGTGAAACCGTCCTCGCTGATGGCGATCGGCAGCCGCTTCATCTCGGTCAGGTCCCGAGTGACGGCCAGATAGATCGCGACCGTGTCGAAGAGGGTCGTGCTGCTGTGGTTGAGCTTCTCCTCCGTCAGCCGGTCGAGATCGGCTTCCTCGAGCTCTTTTCGATTCCGCAGGCCGTTCTTATACCACACGCGGTAGTTTTGGAGCAGGTTGCTGGTGATAGCGCTGTCGCGCTTGAGCAGCTTCTGGTACTTCGCGCCGTCGAGCACGACGAGGCCGCAGGTGTCCAGCGGCGTGATCGTCATCGACCACGGGGCCGTGAAGACCCGTCTTGCCGCCTCGACGTCCGCCCTGACATTGTCCTCGGCGTCGGGTTTGTCCTTGCCGCCGTAACCGAGATAGACGCTGCCGTGCATGCCGATGAAGTCCGCCTTCTCGGCGATCCGCGGCTCGCGCCGCAGGGCCTCCCCGATGTTGGACAGCGGCCCGACCGCGATGACGGTAATCCGGGTCGGGGAGTTCATGATCGTGTCAATGAGCGCCTGCACGCCGTCCTTGTAGACCTTGCCCGGATAGGACGCCAGGTCGTAGTCGTCCGCCCAGGCGGTCTGCCGGTGCGCGCCGTCACGCTGCTTGACCCCGATGCCAACAGGGATATCGGCGTGCCCGACCCGCTCCAGGAATTTCGCCGCCACCTTGGCCTTGGCCTCCGTGTTCCCGACAGCCGTGGTAATGAGCTTGCAGTCGAGCTCGGGCGACTGGAGCAGCAAGGCCAACGCCCACGTATCGTCAATGTCGTCGCAGATGTCCGTATCGAAGATAACAGGGACGGGTCGCGCAGCACCGTAAGCGCGCATCCATGCCGGAGCCAGCGAGACCACCAGCGACGCCAGCAGAAACGAGCCGGTTGGCAAGAGGGATAACCTGCTCATAATCGACCTCCAGCGATTTGTGATTTACGATTTGCGATTTACGATCTATCATTGGATTCGAGGACCAATGGTAAATCGTAAATGGTCAATAGTCAATCATCCATGGGAAATAGTCAATATGAACGTCATTCCGGCCATTGACCTGAGGGGCGGCAAGGTCGTCAGACTGATCCAGGGCCAGTACGACCGCCAGATCACGTACAAGGACGACCCGGTCGAGCAGGCCCGACATTTCCGCGCCGACGGGGCCCGGTGGCTGCACGTCGTGGATCTCGACGGCGCCAGGGAGGGCAGGCCCGTCAATCTGGAGAGCATTGCCGCGATCGCCCGTCTGGATCTGCTGCAGATCGAGGTCGGCGGCGGCATCCGCAGCGAGGCGTCCATCCGGCAACTGCTCGATACGGGCGTGACGCGTGTCATCATCGGCACCAAGGCCGTCAGCGATTTCGAGTGGTTCAGCGACATGGCCCGGACGTTCAAGGGCCGGCTCGTGCTCGATCTGGCCGCGCGGGGCGCCACGCTGGCCACGCACGGGTGGACCGAGAACAGCGCCCAGACCATGCTGGACTTCGCGGCCCAGGCCGACAAACTGCCGTTGGCGGCCATCATCTACACCGACATCACCAAGGACGGCATGCTGACCGGCCCGAATGTCGAACGCACCCGGTCGCTGGTCCAAGCGGTCAAGACCCCGGTCATCGCTTCCGGCGGGGTCAAGGAAGTGGACGACATCAGAAGGCTCAAGCCGATCGGTGTCGCCGGCGTCATCGTCGGACGCAGCCTGTACGAAGGGACGCTGGACCTGAAAGAGGCCCTCGCCGCCGCTCGGGATGGATGATTCTCTGTCATCCTGAGCGTAGCGAAGGATCCGGCCTGCGAACGCAAGAAACCTCTCATCCGCCGGCCGGATCCTTCGGCTCCGCCTCAGGATGACGGACTCGGCGCCGCGCCAGAATTCTCCCGACTCCGTATCATTCGACGCGCTGCGGACTTCTCCTTCTGGAGCAGGATGCTTCGCTTCGCTCAGCACGACAAGGAGCAACTGCCCGTCACGGGATTCGGTCGCACCCTACCGAATGGCGCCGGGGCCGAGCAGCGCTTCGGCCACTCTGCGAATCTGCGGTGAATTGGGATCGAGCTGGAGGGCCCGGCGAATCTCCTCGGTGCCTTCCTGGCGTTTGCCCGTCTTGATCAGGAGCATGCCGAGGTTGCTGTGAAGCAGAGGGTGATTCGGTGCCATGGCTACCCCGCACCGGCACACTTCGATGGCCTCGGCAAGCTGTCCCTGTTTGAAGAGCGACTCGCCCAGGTCCAGATAGGCGGGGACACGGGTCGGCTCGAACCGGATCGCCTTGCGAAACTGGGCGGCGGCGGCCTCGGTCTTGCCCTGCTTGTTATAGCACCAGCCCAGATGGTAGTACGCGGCCCCCGACGTGGGCTTGATGGCCAGCACCTTGCGGTACTCGACGATGGCGGCATCAAGGTCATTTCCGGCTCTCAGCACGGCCGCGAGAGCATCGTGAGCGATGTACGCGTGCGGCACGTACTGCTGCACGATTTCATACTGTGCCGCCGAAGCCTCGTACTGCTTCAGGTCCTCCGCCAGCAGCTTGCCGTAGTCCCAGCGCAAGCGCCAATCGTCCGGGGCCGCCTCGATGGCCGCCGGATACTGCGCGCCGATGTCCTGCAGCGCCTGCGGGGTCAGAGCCGTCTGGAGGGCCTGCAGTTGCCGCGTCAGCCGCGCGACCTGCTCCTCGTGATAAATCTGGTTGGTGAACGGCGGCTTCGCCAGGAACGAATGCACGATCTTGTCCAGCGTTTCCTGCCGACTCCAGTCGTTATAGGCCAGCCGTTGAGCACATTGTTCCTGCGTCGGCGGCGGGCCGTCGAACCGCGCTTGGCCCGCGAAACGCTCGGCAACCAGCGGCTCGGCTTGAGCGAGAATCGCACGGGCGACAAGGTAGTTGCCTGCAAAAGTCAGGTGCACGTGCTCGTAGAAAACTCCTTCGCCCGTGAGACCGTGGGGGCTGTTGGCGTCCAGGGCCTGCACCACGTCGGCAAGGCGGACCCCTTGCGGCTTCATTCGGTCGCCGACGGCGCGAATGGTCTCATTGATGCGCGTGTCGGCGCGGAAACGCAACGTGTCGAGGTCTCGGGCCCGCAGATAACAGGCCCGCGCATTCTCATGGTCGCCCGCCTGCCAGTAACACCGGCCGAGCCGGAACTGCAGCTCGGCGTAGGAATCATCGATCTCGGCGGCCCGGAGGTACGACGCGACCGCGTCCGCGTACTCGCCTTGGGATTCACAATCCCGGCCTTGCCCGTACGCCCGGTCCCAGCTCACCTGCTGTTCCGAAGTCAAATCGGGCCGGTGCAGTGAGGCAAACGGCGGACAATCCCTCAGATTGCTGCCGACGGTGCACAGCACCGTCGCGGCCCGTGCTCCCGCGGCGCTTTGGCAGATGTCCTGAAGGTTTCGGCGGAAATGGTCGTAAGTCGTTTCGAGCCTCGGGTCGTCGGCGCGCACCTGCTGGCCCAGAAACATCTCCATTCCCTGCCAGTATTGAGGCTCGTCCTTGCGAAATCCATGCCCGCCCAACAGGCCGGACAGGAGTTGCCCGGTCTTCGTGGCGCGCAGCGCGATGCCGAAACGAATCAGCCGCAGATTCGAAAGCGCCGGCGTCAGCACCGTGCCGGGCCCGTAAGGCCCCACGACCTCATTGTTGCCAAGATAGACGACAAACAGGTCCGGCTCGTAGCGGGCGCAGTCCTTGGCAATCTCCAGAACCACGTGCGAATTGATCGCGGCCATGGCGGCGGTGATGACTTCGAAACGCAGGTCCGGAAAGCGCTCCTCGAGCATCACCTGGAGGAAGCGGCCGAAACAGAACGCATGGTTGGGTATGCCCTGGGCGGCGGATGCGCCGAGCACGAAGATGCGGCAGGTGTCGGGAGGCTTGCGGGCCGGGAACGCGAACGGCTCAAACTCCCGCGCCAGGATAGGAGAGAAAAAGCGCCACGCGAACTTCACATTGTCGCCGCGGCAGGACCGGCCGCGAACCTGGCACGTGATGGTCGCATGCGAGTCGAAACCATAACCGGCCACGCGCAGTCCAAGCTCCATCAAGCCCAGAAAAAGAGCGGGCCCGATAATAAGTGCTGCGGCGCGAAACAGCCAGACCCGCCGACCCGTCGGCCGCTGGTGGACTGCCTCCTTACCTCTCGCGGCACGATCCCGCATCCTGGCATGGTCGGCTCGTTTCGATTCACGACCTCGGGACCGGCCGCCGGCCCCCGTGCCCTGTGCCCCCACTCGATGTTTTCGTTTGCGACCTCGTTGTGACACGCCATGAACTTTCCGATGAGCCTTGCGGCACAGGAGGACGAGCAGGGATCCACGCCGGACCTCCCAACCAGACGCCTCCAGCTACAAAGCATAGTATAACAGCCCGTACCCCGGGCGACCAGTCAGACCCAGTGAAAAACCGCATGCGTTTTGCGCCCGAATGCGGTAGAATGGCATCGTGGCAGTGTGGTCGTGGAAGGCCCGTCCGCCCTGTTCGCCCGCGTGGATTACGACATGGGATGGCTCGCTCGGATATCGATAGGCAAACGGAGTTCCAGGCTCTCACCCTTGAGTTCCGACCAGACAGAAGGACGGACCCCAGACACAAAACGCCAAGGGCAGGACTCGATAGGCCAGGCCGTCCTGAGTCTCATGTTCTTCACGCTGTTGTTCCTCTATCTCTGGCGGCTCGTCGATCTGCGCTTGATCTACAGCATCGGCGCGACGACGACTTTTCCCGTCTTTTTCAAAGGGTGGGCCTTCTTCAGCGAGCAGATTGTCCAGCCGGGGGGCGCCGTTACGTACTTGTCGGCCCTGCTGAGCCAGTTCTTCTACTATGCGTGGGCCGGCGCCCTGGTCGTGACGTTACAGGCGTGGCTGTTGGCGGCGTGTACGGGTTATCTCCTGCGCCGCGCCAGCGTGCCTGGCTCGCGCTGGCTGCGGTTCGCCCCGCCATTGCTGGTGCTTGTCGCCTACAACCAGTACGCCTATCACTTCCCCACCACCCTGGCTCTGCTGACGGCCCTGCTCTTCGCGTGTCTCTACCTCACCCTCGTTTCGCGGCACGCGGCCGGCACCCGCACTCAGGACAGGAAGCCCGAATCTTTCGACGGGTGGGCGATAGCTCTGTTCCTCGTGCTCTCCGTCATTGTCTATTCTGCCGCGGCCGCGGCGTATTTACTCTTTGCCGTTCTCTGCGCCGTCTATGAGCTGTCCCTCAGGTCCCGTCGCGTCGGATTGCTGATGACCGCGGTGGTCTTCGCGCTTCCCTATGCCGCCCGGTGGGTGTTTGATTGCAGCGTGGCCGATGCCTACACCGAGCTCCTGCCCGTCTCCTGGAAGCTGACGGGCTCGCGCACCCGGACGCACATGATCGGGACCGTGTACGCCCTGTATCTCCTGCCTCCGGCCGCGATGCTGGCTTCGGGGTTGAGCAGCAGCCTGTTTCGGCGCTGGCGAGGGGACCTAATCGAGTCGAAACCCAAAAAGACCCGGACGACGAAGTCGCATTCTGCCATCCACAAGCCGCCCGCGCGTCATCTCTTCGGTCCGTTCGTGAAATGGGCGGTGCAGTCCCTCGTCGTCCTTGGTGTCGGGGCGGCGGCCGCCGCCGTTTCGCATGACAGTCAACAGAAGGCAGTGCTGGCCGTCCACTACTGTGCCTGCCGCTGCATGTGGCCGGAAGTGCTCCGAACGGCCGTCAAACAACCGGCCAATCCTCTCGTCCTGCCCGCCGTGAATCGGGCGCTCTACCACACGGGCCGGCTCAGCAGCGACATGTTCAGGTATCCTCAATATCCCGACGCCCTGTTGCCAACCGGCGATGACCAGGTCCTCGTCGGCTGGCACAAATTCGACACGCTCATCGATCTGGGCCTGATGAACCCGGCGGAGAAGAATCTGACCGAGTGCATGGAGACCTTCGGTGCACACCCCATGCTCCTGCAGCGGCTGGCCCTGGTCAACATGGTCCGAGGCAGGACGGATACGGCACGGGTCTTTCTCGGCGCCCTGGAACGGACGCTGTTTCACGGCGCGTGGGCTCGACGCTACCTGACGCTGCTCGAATCGGACCCGACCCTCTCCACCGACGCTCGAATCCGGCAGATGCGGGCCGTCTGCCTGCGGACGGATGATATCGCGTCCTTTTTTGACCAGGAACGGATGCTCGTGGCCCTCCTGAACGACAACAGCCGCAACCGCATGGCATTCGAATACGTCATGGCCTGGTATCTGGTCACCAAGCAGGTCGGGAAGGTAGTCGCGGGCCTCCGCTACCTGGATGACCTGGACTATGCGGCGATTCCCCGCCTGTACCAGGAGGCGATCTGCGTATACGCTTACGGCCGGCGCCAACCGATTCAACTGTTCGGTCGGGCCATCAGTCCCCAGGTGCAGCAGCAGATCGAGCGGTTCAGTCAAGTCTTCAACCGCCACCAACGGGACAAACGGGCGGCGTTTCCCGAGTTGGCCGCAACCTACGGCGGCAGCTATTTCCTCTACCATATCTACGGACTTGCGCCACAGGAATGATAAGCAAACGCAAGCGATATCTGCTGATTCTGCCGGCGGCCCTGCTGGTTGTCGGGACGATCTATGTCGTGGCGACAACGCGCGGCGTCGCTCCAAGTGCCGCATTGTGTGATGACGTGAACCGGCCGCCTGAGATCAGACCGGCGTATCAGGATTGCATGATTCCGCCCAACTTCGCGCCGCTCCATTTCATCATTGCCGAGCCGGGCAGCCGTTACTTCGTGAAGATTCACGCTGAGCAAGGGCAGCCCATCGAAATCCTGAGCCGCACACCCGTCATCCGTATCCCGGCCGGGAAATGGCGCGACTTATTGGCCTTGAACCGGGGCCGGCCGCTCTCCCTTGAAGTCCTGGTCGAAGACGACGCCACGCCGACGAAAACTGAGGGCGGCGGACGACGGTGGAAACGATTCGAGACCCTTCGGAATCGGATCGCTCAGGAGGACATCGACAGATTCCTGGTGTACCGCAAGATTCACCCGGCTCACTCGGCCTGGCGGGACATCGGCATCTACCAGCGGGACCTGTCGGGCTTTGACGAGTCGTGTGTTCTCAGCAACGACTCCTTCCAGCAGGGTTGTCTCAACTGCCACACCTTCTGCAACAACCGCACGGACACGATGCTCATCAGCACGCGCAGCCCCAGGTACGGCAGCGCCGCTATCGTCATCAACGACGACGTGGCGGACAAGGTCGGGACGAAGTTCGGGTACACGGCCTGGCACCCCTCCGGCAAGCTCGTGACGTTCGCCAATACGGCCGTGGCGCTGTTCCTTCACCCCGCTGCCGGCGAGATTCGCGACGTGATCGACCTCGACGCCTTCCTGGCCTGTTACCATCTGGACGAGAAGGTCATCAAAACCGCCCCGCCTCTGGCCCGCAAAGACCGGCTGGAAACCTACCCGACGTGGTCTCCCGACGGGCGCTACCTGTATTTCTGCAGCGCCCCGCTGACGTGGGAAAGACGCGATGCGGTCCCGGAGAACTACCGGGACATCAAATACGACCTGGTTCGCGTGGCGTACGACATCGAGCGCGACCAATGGGGCGAGCTCGAAACGGTGCTCCCGGCCCAGGAGACCGGCCGGAGCATTCTGCTGCCGCGAATCAGTCCCGACGGGCGCTGGCTGCTGTTCTGCATGTGTGATTACGGCTGCTTCCCCATCTACCAGGAGAGCAGCGACCTGCACCTGATGGACCTGCAAACCCTCTCGATTTCCAATCTCGGATTTCCCACTTCGGATTCGACGCGCGAGGCGAATCCGCAATCCGCAATTTCCAATCCGCAATACGCAAGACTGGCCTGCAACAGTCCGCAGTCCGAGTCCTGGCATAGCTGGTCCAGTAACAGCCGGTGGATCGCCTTCAGCAGCAAGAGGGACTATGGTGTCTTCACGCGCATCTACCTCAGCCACGTCGATCCCAACGGCGTCGTCTCCAAACCGCTGCTGCTCCCGCAGAAGAACCCCACATTCTACGATTCGTGCCTGAACACCTACAGCGTCCCCGAGCTGGTCACGGAACCGGTGCGCGTGACGGGCGAGCGGCTGGCCCGGGTGGCCCGGAGCAGGGACGCCATCTCCGCCCCCATGCCCATCACTGCGGCCACTCCCAAGGCAGCGCCACCGACCCAGACCGAATATCACATCCTGACCCGGGAATAGGCACCACGGCACAAGACTTCGGCCTTGGATGCCGGACAGTCGCGCTCACATCGGTTCCAGCACTCCCGCAACCAAGCGATACCCGCGCGGCCGGCTACTCGCCCGCTCAGGAAAGCGCCGCCGGCGTCTGGCGCCCATCGGCACCGCCAGCCGCAGCCTCTACGAAGCACGATACGCCCGCCCGGACTATTCAGCCGCAGCCACAGCCCTCGGCAGGAAGTTCTCCATCACCCAGAGTTCACGTGTAGTTGAACGGTCGTAGAAGGCGATACGTTTTCCATCTGGATGGATGCGCATATTACCAAAGGACTTTCGTGAGCAAAGTTTACGCGGTTCGCCGCCTGCGGCGGAGATTCGCCAGAGTTCAAGCTCTTTGTCTGCTTCAAACTTCCACTTCCAGAAGAGTACGCTGCCACTGTCAGGTGTCCAGGTGACACCAACCGCCCGTAGATTCTCTGATTTGTCGAACTGAATCAGCTCTCTGGGCTCTCCATTTGCAACGGAGAGTATCTTCAGGACCGGCGCAAAAGGCCGAGTTGGATCCGGTATTATGGAAAGGACAAACCGCTCTCCATCCGGCGCGAGGGCACGATTAGTGAGCCGAGCAGGGGACACAATCTGGAAGAGTTCCTTTTCATGGCCGCTTTCCAGATCCCTGGCAATCAGACGCGATGTTTTGGACCTGGGATCATTGCTGCGTTCATAGAACAATGTTCTTCCATCGGGCGACATTTCAGGGCGCACCAACACTTCAGTTGTACTTCGCACTATATCCGTTCGCTCGCCCGTCTCTACATCAATTTTGGAGATGACGCCCTGTGAATCCCCTCTCTTATACCCATCGATTAGGAAAGACCGCATATCCGGGGACCAGCGAAGCCAACGTATATATGGAAGATTATTAGCCAGGGTCCGCTCC
>CAYFUB010000107.1:0-6933 GCA_964346195.1 uncultured Pirellulales bacterium | reverse complement strand
CACCGGTCGCGTAGCGGCTTCGGGACTCCTAATGAAGTAGGCGTACCCACACCTGTCATGCTGAACGAAGTGAAGCATCTGGCCTATGACCGGGAAGCCAACGCCGAGTGCGACGGGTGCACCTTGTTCGCCGGCCAGATCCTTCGCTGCGCTCAGGATGACAAGAGATGCCGATGTTTTCATTTCCGACACCAGCCGCGAAGCGGCTTCGGGACTCGATACGACAGAGCGCGCCCCAGCCGGCTCTTCCCGGTTCGTGTGCTCTTTGCCGCCGGATTCCGACCGCAACCCGATGGACCGCTATATAGTGTTCCCAAGCAACTCCCGGAGCCGGTCGAGCTCGCCCGGTTTCATGTGGTAGCTATGTTCGACATCGGGGAATCGGCCCGCCTTCACTTCATCGGTGTACTTGCGGAAGGCCTCCACGTAACGCACGCCGAGGTCGGCATAAGCCTTGGCGAATTTGGGCGGGTGCCCGGATGAAAGCCCCAGGATATCGGGGGCAATGAGAATCTGCCCGTCGCAACCGGGTCCTGACCCGCAACTGATCACAGGCACATCAGACCTCTCGGTGATAATCTGGGCAACCTCGGTTGCCGTTCCTTCGACAAGAAGGGCGCTTGCTCCGGCGACAATCATGCGCTCTGCCAGATGAACGAGCGAGACCGCCGACTCCGCGGTGATCGCTTCCGCGCGGAATCGACCGATCTCATTGACTCTCTGCGGCAGTATTCCAATATGCGCCATGACCGGAATGCCTGCGTGGCTGATACCCTGGATCGTGTGAAGGTGTGCCTCTGTCGCTTCGATCTTAACCATTTGTGCGGCGGCTTCGATCAGGAACCGCCCGGCGTTGCGGATCGCGTCGACGGTGCTGGTATGGTAAGATAGGAAAGGCATATCTGCCACAAGATATACACTTGGGGCGGCCCGACGGACGGCGGCGGTGATTGTTACCATGAAGTCCATCGTTGCAGGTAAGGTGGAATCAAACCCAAGCATGAGTTGAGCGGCCGAATCGCCCACGAGAATCATGTCCACCGGGGTCTCGGATGCGAGGCGGGCAGTCGTATAATCGTAGCAACTGACGGCCACGATCGGGTTTCGTTCGCGTTTGGCTGTCAACAGTTCCGCAATCGTGATGCGGCCACTCGTCATAGATCGTCCCGAGAGAATTAACAAGTTTTCAGTTACAACGCCAGAACAAGAACTTCGCCGCTGCCGTATTATTGTCTGTTGACGGTCTGGAATAAGACCGTTCTTAGAGCGAGCAGGCAAAAATTTAATAATTTTGTAGTTTAACTCTTGAATTTCAGCAGGAAAAGCGTAATTTTTCCTGTGTCTTTCGTTTTCGCTAAAGATTTTCCGCCCCTCGCTACGATGTAGATAGTGAGCAGTTGCGGAATTGACCAAGGCCTTCTCGAAGGCTGGCAAATAGCTTTTCATCACCCTCCTCCGAAGCCAGATTCTCTTTGGAATCTGGCTTTTTTTTACGCTTGTCCGCCTGGGATTTTAGGCAACATACGCAAGAGTGATGGCAGTAGTAACCATCGCTTTGGCCTCCCATTCTCGCTGGTCGACGCATCTGGTGAAAGGCCTTCCCACTGTCACTTGAAGATGACATGAAGGTTGTACCTGGTCGAAAGCCGGGGTACGATTCCACAGACGACCGCTTTGCTGGCGGCCCAGCGTGCAACAGCAGGTATTCAGGAGTGTGGACAGATGGTTCCCCAGATTGCGTTATCTGAAGAAGGTCCTCGTGTCTCACGAGTCGTTCACGGCCTGTGGCGTCTGGCCGAGTGGCACAAGAGCAAGAAAGAAATCGTGGAGCTTATCGACAGCTGTCTGGAGCAGGGGATCGCCACGTTCGACCATGCGGATATCTACGGAGATTACACATGCGAGAGCCTCTTCGGTTCGGCACTGGCCGAGGCGGGGATTGACCGCTCGCGGATACGACTCATTACCAAGTGCGGCATCAAGCTGATGTCGACAAACCGGCCTGCGCACAGGGTCAAGTCCTACGACACCAGCCGGGCCCATATCATCGCCTCGGTCGAATGCTCGCTGCGCAATTTCCATACGGATTACATCGACCTGTTGCTGATTCACCGGCCGGATCCGCTCATGGACCCGGAGGAGGTCAACGATGCCTTCGTCGCCCTCCAGGAAGCGGGCAAGGTGCGTCACTTCGGCGTCTCGAACTTCCTGCCCGCCCAGTTCGAGTTGCTGGCGTCGAAGCTGGACGTTCCGCTGGTTACCAACCAGATTGAATACTCGGTAATGAATCCCGGCGCCCACGCCGACGGCAGTATCGATCTGTGTCAGAAGCTCGGTATCCGGCCGATGGCCTGGTCGCCCTTCGGCGGCGGGCGGCTGTTCCAGGAGGATTCCGAGCGGGCCAGGCGCCTGCGGGAGACGCTGTCGGGAATCGGACATGATATCGGCGGCGCGTCGATGGATCAGGTGGCGCTCGCCTGGATCCTCAGACATCCGGCGCAGTTCGTACCGGTGTTGGGTACCCGCGACCCAAGTCGCATCAGGAAGGCGGCGGAAGCGCTCGATATCAGGCTCTCGCCGGAACAGTGGTTCGAAATCCGCAGGGCGTCCGTCGGCCAGGACATCCCCTGATTACTGAGGTCGCTTGAGCCAGTAGTTGTTCTGCTCGGTCCCGACGACAACTTCCACGATTTCCCAGCCCCGCCGGCCAAGCTGGTTCAGGAATACGGTCGGCACCCGGCCCGTCCTGGCATCAATCTCCAAGTCGGCGGGCAGGTCCATCCTTTCAAAGAAGAGTCCGACACTGTTGGCGCGCACCTGGCGGTTCGCGTCCTGCCATTCGTAGTTGCCGGCCGATTCGATGTAAACCCCGTACTCCCATTGTGCCTGCTGGCGGGACGCGGGACTGGCCCCGATGACAAGCAGGGTGGCGAAGAGGGTTCCCACGGCAGTGCCCATGACGATCGGCTTGTTCTTCATGAATTTCCCTTTCAAAGACAGCCCCGGCGGCGTTGATACCCGTCTCGGATGCGACACGGGTCTCTTGCCCGCATTATACGGCACGCCGGCCTTGAAGGGTAACATCCACAACGAGACCGGGAGTCCGCAGGGTGGTGGTCGGCACACGGTGGCGGATTCAGCCCGCAGAGCAAGGCGACCGTCCGCGTGCTTCCTTGTCGTTCATCTTCGCAGCACACCTCCGAGACTCCTGGCAGGCGGGGGCGAATATGATTCGCCCCTACTGTGAACAGGCGAGCAGGGACGTTCAGACACTTTGTTTCCCGTTCGAGGCCCCATCGTTCTACAGAAGCTGCATGGGTCGCCATCCTGACCCGACCACGCCCAGTCCGCACGCGGGTTGGCGGGGAGGCCACCGGGCGTGCTCGGCTTCGTCAATGATGCAGTTCGGGGCTGGAGAGGATATAATCGAGCACGTCGTCGAGCCTGGCCGTCGCGACGGCAATCGTGGAATCCGCCGCGCCGTAGTACATGTGAAGCTCGCCCGTCTTCTGGTCGATGATGGCGCCCGTCGGGAAAACCACATCGCCCACATCGCCGACGCGCTCGTAGTAGGCATGAGGTCCGAGCACCCATTCGGCGCTGCGACGGAGCATCTTCCAGGGATGATGAAGGTCCAGCAGGACCAGACCCAGCCGGTAAATCTGGCTGGCGGTTGTGGAACGAACGCCGTGGTAGAAAACCAACCAGCCCTCCGGTGTCTCGATGGGCTGGCAGGCCAGACCGACGCGGTGGCTGTCCCAGTAGGCATGCCGCGTGTGGATGAGCAGTTGGTGGTCTCCCCAGTGCTTCAGGTCGGGTGAAAGGCTCAACCAGATATGGGCTTCGCCGCGTACGATCGGGCGGTGAATCAGCGCGAATCGGCCGTCGAACCGGCGCGGGAAGAGGCATGCGTCCTTATCCTCCGGCGGCAGCAGGGCGCCGAGGCGGGCGAACGTGCGAAAGTTCTTCGTAATGGCCAGCGAGACGAGGGGTCCGCCTTCACTGAAAGAGACGTAGGTCACGGCATATTGCTTCTGCTCCTCCAGCCACACGATGCGGGGGTCCTCCAGACCCCATCGTTCCTCCTGGGTGCTGGGGTCGGCGGTCATCGTCGGCTCGGGGTCGATCTCCCAGTCGGTAAAGCCGTTGGGGCTGCGGGCCACGGTCAGGTGCGAGAACCCGCGCATGTCCTCGACGCGTGCCAGCAGCAGAGTCTGGCCGTCCACCCTGGCGGCCGCCGGATTGAAGACGGCGTTCGCCGGATACGGCCAGTCGTCCGGGCCCAGGATGGGGTTGCCGTCATACCTGCGAAACAACTCGTGTGCCTTTTTTTCTCTGGTGCGCTGTGACATCGTTTGTACCCAAGAGCGGCTCAGGCACGTTTAACTCGATACATGACAGGTTCGCCAGGTCTATTCCGCTCGATCCCGAACGCACGTGTGCCGCTTCAGACTCTAGACTATAGAGCGAAGCCGCCCCCGAAGTTCGGTTGCGACCGCAAATCTTTGTTCGCAACAGGACAGTGGTGTGTTTCGGGCCGGACATCCGCGTACTCAAGCTTTGACCAACTGGGTTTCATAGAGCGCCTGATAGACCGTTGAGGTCTGCATCAGTTCTTCGTGCTGGCCCTGGGCGATGATTCGGCCCTCGTGCATGACGACGATGACGTCCGCCGCCACAATGGTGCTGAAACGATGGGCGATGATAAACGTCGTACGGCCCTGCATCATCTGCTCGATAGCCTCATGGATCTTCGCCTCACTATCGGCATCGATCTGGCTGGTCGCCTCGTCGAAGATGAGGATGGCCGGGTTCTTCAAGATGGCCCGGGCGATGGCGATTCGCTGCAGTTGGCCGCCGCTGAGCCCGGTGCTTTGCTCGCCGATCACGGTCGCATAGCCCTTGGGCAGCCGGCTGATGAACTCATGGGCGTGGGCGCGCCTGGCGGCAGCGACGATCTCGTCGTCGGTGGCCCCGCGCCGCCCGTAACCGATGTTGGCGGCAATGGTATTATTGAAAGTGATGATCTGCTGGGTCACCATGCCGATCTGGTCGCGAAGGCTGCGCAGGGTGACGTCGCGGATGTCCCGGCCGTCGATAAGGATGCGGCCGGAGTCGGGATCATGGAAGCGGGGCAGGAGGTTTGCCAGGGTGGTCTTGCCGGACCCATTGGGACCGACAATGGCCACGTTGTGGCCGGCCGCCACCGACAGGTTGATGCGGTCGAGTGTCGGACGCTCCACCCCGGGATAGGAGAACACGACATTCCGGAATTCAATGCTGCTCCGCACGGGTGGCAGGACGATGGCGTTTGGCATCTCCGGCTCGACCGGCTGATCCAGGACGGCAAAGATGCGCTCCGCCGCCGCGTTGGCCTGTTGGATCTTGGTCCACATATCACTGGTTTTTCGCACGGCCTCGGCCGAGGCGCCCAGCAGCACGAGCAGCAGCAGGAACTTCGGACCGTCGATCTGTCCCTGGGTCACCCACGCCATCCCCACGACCAGCGCGACCGAGCCGGCAAACATGCCCAGCACCTCGAGCACCGGATGCGTGGCCGCATCCACCTTCGACATGCGGAGCAACTGTTTCAACAGCCGGTTGTTGATGTCCCGGAACGAGCGCTGCTCGTATTCCTCCTGGTTGTACACTTTGATCACGCGCACGCCGGCCACCGTTTCCTGGAGCTTGGCCAGCATCTGCGCGCTGGCCACCAGTGAGCGACGGGTCGCCCTCCTCATCCTCGAGCCCAGCGAGCCCAGCAGCACGAGGACGACCGGGGCGCCGCCCAGGAAAACGAGCGTCAACTGCCAGTTGATGAGGAGCGCGAAGACGAGCATGATCATGGCGTTCATGGGCTCGCGCAGGGCTTTGCCCAGCAGCACGCGGATCGTGTTTCCCATAATCACGGTGTCGCGCACGATCCGGCTGATCAGGTCGCTCGGCCGCTCGTCCGCGAATACCCTGACGGGCACGCGCGTGAGGCGCTCGAAGACGTCCTCCCGCAGATGGTTGATGGCCACCTCGACGATCTTTTGCCCGAGGTAGTCCTGATAGAACTTCGCCACGCAGCGAATGATGGTGATAACGCCGACGGCGAGCACGATGATCAGGATGGCCCTGATCTGGTTTTCTGCCGTTTGGGCGCGGGGCAGGAAACCCACGAGCCACTGTCCGGCGCGCGCCGCGGCGGTCTGGGCCTGCCAGCGAAGACGTCTGAATCCGGTCCAATCGAGGTCCCTGACGTAGTCGAGATGGTAGGGCGTCGGGAGCTCGATCCGTTCGGTCGTGAACGTACTGTCCCGCGGGCGCCGCACCACGAGCGGAACGGTCTTCTTCGTGGTTGTCGCCAGTCCCTCGAGCAGCCGCGTGTATGGGACCTCGGCCCCAGCCGCGGCCGCGATGTCATTGACGTCCGCGATATAATCCAACGGGCGGAGGCCGGCCCTATCGGCCAGACCGTTGGGCTCGACGTCGACCACGAGCAGATGGGTGCGCAGAGACAGGCCCGACCCTCCGGTCAGCTCCGCCGGCCGGGGGGCATGGAAGTCGAGACCGTAACAACGCTGCGCGGTCGTGCGATCCATCCAGCCATGAAGACCTTCGGCCCCGAGCATAACCTTCAACAGCGGGATAATCGTCATGAAGCTCAGGGACAGCAGCACGGCAATGGCAAACGCACTGACTACCACGACAATGATCCGGGGCCACTGCGGCCAGACGTATCTGAGCATCTGCACGAAGGCTTTCATCGTGGCACATTTCTCCGACTGACGATTCGCGTTCGGCGCGACAGCCCGGGTCTTATGCACCCGGTGGACACGACGGCTCGGCGGCAGAGAAACACGGGGCCGCAGACCGCCAAACGGCCCGAGCACACTAACAGACTCCGATGGGTCGGTCAAGCCCAAAGGCCGGCACCCCCGGTTTCGG
>CAYFUB010000106.1:0-5372 GCA_964346195.1 uncultured Pirellulales bacterium | reverse complement strand
GCCGGTCGGGCCGAAGTACTCAAGGCGCAGAACAAGCTGCCGGAGGCGTTGGCGGCGTACGAGCAGATCATTGCCGACCACCCCGAGAGTGTCGTCGCAAAGGACGGTCGGGCCGAGGTACTCAAGGCACAGAACAAGCTGCCGGCGGCGTTGGCGGCGTACGAGCAGATCATTGCCGACCACCCCGAGAGTGTCGTCGCAAAGAGCAGTGCCTCATGTGTGCTTGCGGCCTTGGGGCACTGGGAGGCGGCGCTCGCGATGCTCCCACAGACCGAGCCAGCCACAGAAGAAGAGTGGATTGCTTACCACATACGCGGAATCATTTATCTTCGTCGGGGCCGGTTAAACGAAGCGATTGAAATATTTGAGTATGGGATTGCCTGCAATCCCAGGCCGGCCAGCCGGGAGTACTTCCGTACCGCATTGGCCGTGGCTTACCTGCGCAAAAGAGAGTATGAGCGTGCCGGCGGCATTTTGGAAGAGGTGAGTTCGCCGATGCTCCAATCCCGCGCGAACGTCCTGCGCCTTCACGCCTATGGTGCGCAGGGAGACTGCGAGCGAACAATCGAGATCTACAGACAACTTCCGCAAGAACCCGAACCCGTTGTGGCCGAGCTCCAAGAGGAACTACACAGGCGTTACGTAGTCTTCGAAACCCCACAGCATGATGAGGAATGGCTGTGTGAAAAGGAGGTTGAGTATCTCCTGTTAGCCGCGTAGCCATTTGGCCGAATTGAAAGCATCACATCCTTCTTCACAACGTGTCCGGTCCTTTTTCCCGGAGGCCCTTTGGATTGATGATCGATGATTTACGATTGATGATTGAGAAGGCGAGTGGCCGCGAGCGGCCAAAGTTTCAAGTTTGAAGTGTGAAGCCGGATCGCGCCCGTCTACTGATCTCCGGCCTGCTCACGAGGCCCAGGAGAGGGCGGGCTTCTTGCCGGAGTGGACACACTCGCGCAGGTACAGGTTGATCAGGTTCTGGTAAGGAATGCCGGTTTCCTTGGCCAGTTCCTTGAAATAGGCGATCACGTCCACGCCGAGCCGCAAGGTCACTTGCTTCTTGAGCGCCTTGGCGTAGAGGTTCTTGCGTCCCTTCATATTCGCGAAATCATATTCTTTTCTCATGGCAGTTCCCGCGTATATCTTTTTGCCTCGTTCTTGCCGGCCTTTCTCGCGGAGATGATTCGCAGCCGTGTTCCATGCTCTTTTACGGCATGGCACACGACCGGCAGGCGCAGACGGAAGCTGATGCCGAGCTCCCCAAAGCGGTCCTCCGCCTCGGAATGGTCCGAAATAGTGGCGACAGTCATCTATTCCGTGCGTCACTCGGCGGGTGGTGGAGATTTCGCCCGGGCGATGTCGTCGATAAAGAGCAGGCCCCAAGGCCCGACGGCCCAGTTGACGGGGTCGCCCACGCCGATGGTCAGCTTGCTGACGGCCCTGAGATTCACGCCGGCATCGGTAAAGACGGCAAACGGGATCTGCCACTCTACCCATTCGCTCGTCTTGACAACCGCGGCATCAGGATGAACCGCCGTGCCCTTGTGCGAGCTGATGTCCTCCACGACAACGTAGAGTGGGGTCGTGACGTTACCGCCCCTGCCTCGGACGTAGAGCAGTAGTGTGTCAGTGCCCGCCGCCGTCCAGTTCTGGGCCGGGGCGAACGTTCGCTGGACTTCGCTATACCACGGCGCATCGATATTGCTGTAATCGAGCGGCATGGACTGGCCGCCACCATGCACAATCGTCTGCTCGACAAACGGGGGCTGGACATAACCGGCGGTCGAGCCCGTGTTGTTCGTCCACCCGTCTACCCACATCTCATAAACACGGCTGCCCTCTTCTTCCGTGTAGCTCTCGAAATCGTCAATGACGGCGTACGTGGTGAAACTCCAGACGTTGCCTTCCTGGACGGTGCCATCCAGCAGGACCCCATCGACCCGCCAAAAGTAGGTCACCGCTTCCTCCAGGCCGTTCGGGTCGAAGGTCGTCTCCGTCAAGACGCCCTGGTCGGCGCCGGCCGCACCTTGAGTGACCGCATCGCGGTCAGTCCCGAAGTACACCTGATTCTTCACGGCTCTGAGTCCCGGATACCACGTCAGGACCGTCGCCGGCGAGACCGTCATCGACCCGTCCGGCGGTTCGGGCAGGTAGGCGATCTTATCGCGGGTCGTGAACGTCCAGACGTTGCCGGTGTGAATCGTGGCCAGATCGGCTTCTATCTCATCCACGCGCCAGTAGACAACGACACCCGGTTCCAATCCGGCTACATGGTAGTAGACCGCGACCGGTAGGCGGGCAGCAACCAGGTCCGCCTCAGTGAACTGCGGGCTCGTGCTCAGGTAGAGGTTGTGAAAGAAGGCCGTCTCGCCCTTACCCCACTGGAACAGGGGCGCTTCCACGCCGATGGCGCCGTCCGGCGGGTCCGGCTGTTCCGCCTTTCGCCAATCGGGAGCGATACCGTTGAACAGGTCCTTGGCCTGCTCCGGCCTCAGCGCGCGGTCGTACATACGGATATCGTCAATGACACCGGTCGCGCCATGCTTCGACGGGATATAGTCAATGGTCTTCAGCCCGAAGCGGGGATTCGCATGAAGCGGCGGCAGGGCGCCCAGGGAACCCGCCCTCGCGACCTCTTCGCCGTCGAGGTAAATCACGGCCGGCCCGCCACTGAACTGCCACGTCACCACGATGTGAACCCACGTCTGGGCGAAGATGAGCCCGCTCGGGTCGGCCTCGATGTTCTGATAGTCGGCGTCCGAGGCGTCCTCCAGATAGAACCCGAAGTCGCCCGGATCGATGTCGGCGTGGTCGGCCCCCTTCGAGATGAAGAAGTAGATGGTGCCGTCACTCGCGTCGAAGAGCCGGTAGTCATCCGGCGCGGACCCGTCCCAATCGGGTTTGAACCAGAACGCCATCGTGCCCGTCTGCCCGATGAGGTTGGGTACCTCGATGTAGTCATCCACGCCGTCGAGATACACCCCCTGGCCCTCCTTGCCCTCTACCCACTCGGCGCCTCCGTTCAGCGTGCCGTCCTTGCCCTGGCCGCTCGCGTCACCGGCCGTCGTGCCGGAGCCCTCATCGAGATTCCACCAGGCGATGAGCCCTGCCGAAACCGTGCTCGTCAGGAGCAGACTCAGCGCACCTGCGACGCAGCATGCAGCGATCGATCTTGTAAACATGGCTGCCCTCCTTTTACGGAAGTAACGACATACGGTTACACATTAGGCTTCGATAGCAACGCTCGTCAGCGGTATCCTGAGAGATGAACCCTGTGGAAGAGGCGCCGGCGCCGGAGAACACTCGCAAGAGATGGACCCGCCCCCCGTGAAAAACGACAAACACTGTCCAACGGGATGTCAGCACAGCCGCGCCCATGCAACACCGGTAGACGAGGATTCCCACAGAAACCAAACCATTCGTTTATACCGCGCCCGCCGGGACAAAGTCAAGGGAATTGTCACGTAGGGTGCACAAAACCGAGGCAACACATGCGAAGCAAGAGCCCGGCCGGAGGGCCTTCGATTGATGATCGACGATTTACGATTGATGATCGAAAGAGCGGGCGGCCGGGCCGCAAGTGTCAAGTTTGAAGTTTGAAGTCAGAATTCGTACTACTACTTGCTCAAATCTTGTTCTCCTGCGCAAATTCCGGAAAAGGGAGCCACGTAACCTGCTGAAACCACCAGAATTATGTCTCGCGCAAAGACGCAGGGACGCTGAGGTCTGCAAGCTTGTGCAATGCGGTCCTCTTCTCTGCGCCTCGGCGTCTCTGCGCGCGTAGAGTTTTGGTTGCGGCCGAAGGCCGCGCTGCGTAAATCGGCGTTAATCTGCGGACAAAACACCCTTCGTCCTCTCCCTGTGCCGCGTGGCTCCAGAGGTTGATTATGGATGATTGACGATTGATGATTGACGATTGATGTCCCTGCGTCTCCGCGCCTCCGCGCGAGTGGATTTCTTTTCGCGTTCTTTTCGTTTCTTTCGGCCATCACCGTTCTTCCTTCTCTGCGTGCCGGCGCGGCCCGTCGCGCGGGCTGCGTCGTGCGTCTTGCGTTTGGATGGCTTGCCTTTCGCCCTTGTCGCGTTGCCCTGTTTGGTCGTGTGGAGCGCGTCGCGCGTCCTGCGTGTCCGCTTTACCTCCTTACCTTCCGATCTTCTCACTTTCTTCTCCCCCACCGTCCTCTGTCTTCCGTCCTCCGTCCTGTGTCCTCCGTTTGCCTTCTCTTTCCGCGCCGTCCTCTGTCTTGCGTCTTCTGTCCTCCGCTTCCCGTCTTTCCGTTCCGCGCGCCGCGCCTGGGCGTCGGCGTGGACCTGCCGGATACGCTCCGGCGGCCATTCCTCGGGCAAATTCACCCGCGCGAACGGGCCGTCACACTCGACCGCCTTATAGTCATACGCCCGCGCCGCCTCCACCTCCTCCTCGTGATAGCCCAGCCACAACACCTCGCCGTTGCAGCGGAATCTCGCCCAATATTTCTTGTTCTTCCTGTCGTAGCCCACGCCCTTGAACCGCGAGGACGAGTTGCGGTGTTTGAAGCAATTGCGCTGGTTCTCCGCACGCGTGCACACGCGGAGATTGAACCGGCAGTCATTCGCCTTGTTCCCGTCGATGTGATCCACGACCATGCCCGGCGGCGGGTTCATGATGACCCGGTGCATGTAGACCGTCTTGCCCTTTTCATAGCGGGCGGCGTATCCGCCCCCATACACGTGCCAGGTGTACTTGCTCAGCCATTCATAGTCGGCGGCGTCCACATAGGCATACGACCCGCCCGCCAGCGGGATGAGTTTGACATCCCCTTCCGGCGCGGCGAGTCGGCGCCGGTGGTTCCGGCAGATCGCCCCGACCGGCGTCGGCCGCATCCGCCCGGGCGCATTGCAGTGGTTCGCGCACAGCGGCCGGCTCGCAAACCCCGAGGAAAAGCCCTGCATCGCCTGACCCAGGTCCCAGCAGGCATAGACGCAATTGTGACAACTCTCTCTCGCCATCGTTTCTCCCTTCCTTTCTCTGCCGGTCTTTCACCGGCGACGGCGTTTCGACCCTTGGAACGTTTCGATTTCGAATTTGTTTCGGATTTCGTGTTTCACGTTTCGAATTTTCTTAAGCTTATGGTACTTCCACCATATCGGTTCGTCAACAGAAATACCAACACACGGCAATCGTTGCATCATCCCTAAACCTCTGTCCCGCCAGGAGTAACGAACGTCGGCAAAAAAATCTCCCCGGGAACGGGCAATTTGTTGCCCAGACGGCCTCTTGGTAGGATGGGTTTGGGTCCCCAAACGCCATGTTTCGCGTTTGGGGTACCCTTCAGCCCATGCGGACGCTGATTCTCAGCGCCTCCGGCGGGGCATTTTCCGCTTTCGGC
>CAYFUB010000105.1:0-18465 GCA_964346195.1 uncultured Pirellulales bacterium | reverse complement strand
GACATCATCGATTGCTTCGCCCATCCGGATTCGGATGAGAGGATCGACGAGTACGTGCGCCGGTATCGGCCGCGGTTCATCGGGGCGACCTGCGTGACGGCGGGCTTTCTCGATGCGGCCCGCACCTTCCGCCGGATCAAGGAATTCAGCCCGGGGACCTGCTGCCTCGCGGGCGGTCCGCACGTCTCGGCACTCCGGGAGAGAATCATCCGGGACTATCCCGAGGTGGACTACGTGGTCGTGGGCGAGGGAGAAACCCCGTTGCGTCGCCTCATGGAAGCAGACGGCGACCCCGAGGGGATCGCCGGGCTCGTGTACCGCGATGACGGACGTGTCGTCTTCTCCGGTTTTCAGAAGGAGCTGTTGGATCTCGATGCGCTGCCGTTGCCCGCCTACGACAAGATCGCGGGGTTCCCGCAACATTATCAGTTGCCGATCTTCAACTACCCGCGGACGCCGAACGCGAGCTATATCTCCAGCCGCGGCTGTCCCTACCAATGCAGTTACTGCGATCGCTCGGTCTTTCGTCGGAGCTTCCGCTACAATTGTGCCGATTACATTTATCGCCATCTACAATCGCTCAGAGAGCGGTTCGGCGTCCGTCATATCAACTTCTATGACGATCAGTTCACCTTCAACCGCGACCGTGTGGTCGCGTTCTGCCGGCGGATGATCGATGAGCCTCTGGGGATGACTTTCAATTGTGTCGTGCGGGCCGAGCACGTGGACCCGGAGCTGCTCGCGCTGATGAAGCAGGCGGGCTGCTGGATGATCAGCCTCGGCATCGAGACCGGCGATCCCGACCTGCTGGCGCAGCACCGCCAGAATGCGGACCTGGAGCTGACGTGCCGGACGATTCACGACATCCATCGCGCAGGCATTCGCGTCAAGGGGCTCTTCATGATCGGGCTTCCCGGCGAGACGGAGGCAAGCTTCCGCCGGACCATGGCCTATGTGTTCTCGCTGCCGATTGACGATCTGAACGTGGCCAAGTTCACGCCTTTTCCCGGCTCGCCCCTGTATGAGAACATTCATGCGCTGGGCCGCTTCGAGGAGAAGTGGGAGAAGATGGACTGCGTGAACACGGTGTTCGTGCCTCACGGCCTGACTGCCGAGCGGCTCGAGGGGCTGTTCTTCGAGTTCTACAAGCGTTACTATACGCGTCCCAGGACGCTCTGGAACTTCGTGAGTATGGTGTGGAAGTCGCCGGATAGCTGGCGGCGGTTCCTGGCTAATGCCGGCAGCTTCCTGAGGTTTGCCCGCGCCAATCGACGGATCATTGAGTGAGTATGTCCGTGGAGCGGATCGCCATTGTCATCCCGGTCTACAATCAGCCCGAGCGGCTTCGGGAGGTGGTCTGCCGGTGCCTGGAGGTGTATCCGCGGGTCCTCATCGTGGATGACGGCAGCAAGCGGGAGGTGGCCCCTGCGCTGGCGGATTTACCCGTCGCGATCCTCCGTCATGCAGCGAATCGGGGCAAAGGGGCGGCGCTCCGGACCGCGGCCCGTCACCTGCAGCGGCAAGGGATGACGCACATGGTCGCCCTCGACGCGGACGGCCAGCATTATCCCGAGGACGTGCCGCGATTCATCGAGGCGATTCACGAGCGTCCCCAGGCCCTGATTGTCGGCGTACGCGACTTCGAGTCGGACGCCGTGCCGGCCAGTTCCCGCTTCGGCCGTTCCTTCGGCAACTTCTGGGTCTGGCTTCAGACCGGCACGCGGGTCCGCGATATCCAGAGCGGCTTCCGTGCCTACCCGGTGGCCGTGCTCGAACGCTTGTCCTGCTGGTCGCGGCGTTACGCATTCGAGGTGGAAATCGTCGTGCGGGCCTTATGGGGCGGGATCAAGGTGCATGAGGTGGACGTGCGGGTCCACTATGCACCACCGGAACAACGCGTCTCGCATTTTCACAAATTGCGTGATAATGCCCGGTTGACGCTGCTTAACACGCACCTGACGTTGCGCGCCCTGACCCCGTGGCCTCACCGGCAGGTGGCAGGGAATGATGCCGACGGTCCGGTGACCATCCGGCATCCGCTTCGCTCCATCCGAATGCTGTTGACGGAACGGGCGACTCCCGGGGAACTGGCCTTGGCCGTGGCGCTGGGGGTATTCCTCGGCGCCCTGCCCCTCATCGCGTGCCATACGGTGGCTATTCTCGTAGCCACGGCCCTGTTGCGGCTGAACCGCGTCGCCGCCGTGGCGGCCAGTCAGCTCTGCATGCCGCCGCTCGTGCCGGCGCTGTGCATCGAGGTCGGGCACTTCATGCGTATGGGTCGGTTCATCACGCTGGAGAGTGTTGAGAGCCTCCACAGCGCCTCGTTCGTCGAATTGGGATACATGGGTCTTGCCTGTCTGTGGGACTGGCTCATCGGGTCGCTTCTGGTTGGGGCCGTTCTGGCCTTGGTGTTCGGTGCGGCCGCCTACGCGATGGCGCGAATGCTGCAAAGGGTTCGGCATGCGTTCTGAGTCTCCGTCAGCGACGGTTTCCAACGCTCAGTGGGATTCACGCAGTGTGGGGAAGCGCTGGCAGTTCGCTTTCTTCGCCATCCTGATTCGCGCCGGGGGGCGTCGCCTGGCCTATCTGTTCATGTACATCGTGGTCGCCTGGTATATACTGCTGTACCCCTTTGTACGCCGGCGGTGCCGACATTACCTGGACCGGCGTTTCCCCGAGGTGAGAAATCCTCTCGTGCGGCTGTGGCATGATTACCGCCGGGTCGAGGCCCTGGGCGAATCGTTGATCGACCGGGCTGCCTTCGGTCTGCTCGGGCCCAAAGCTCTGCGGCTGGATTTCCGCGAGGGTCCGCGCCTGCGGGAGTTGCTGGATGAAGGCCGAGGCTTGATCATCCTCAACAGCCACGTCGGATGCTGGCAAGTGGCGATGTCCGCGTTCAGCTATCTTCGAGCGCCGGTGAGCATTGTCATGCACCGGGGGGCCGCCGATATCGATCGGCGATGGTTTGATGATGCCGACCGGGAAGTGCCGTTTTCGATCATCGATCCGGCACAGCCTATGGGTGGCGTCCTGCAGATGATCGCCGCGCTCAAGGACAATCAGGTCCTCGGATTGATGGCGGATCGCGTCTTCGGCGACGACCCGAACACGCTGCAGGCTTCTTTCCTCGGGGCTCCGGTCCATTTCCCCGTCAGTCCCTATCGCCTCGCGTCCATGCAGGGCACGCCCATCGCCGTCGTCTTCAGTTACAAGACCGACTTCTCCAGTTACCGCATCGATCTGGCCCGGGTCATCCGCGTGCCCGCCGGCCTGGGGCGGTCCAACGGGGCCTATGACCCCTTTTTGCAGCAGTTCGTCGAGGTTCTGGAAACCTCCGCCTCCTCTCACCCCTGGCAATTCTTCAACTTTCACAACATGTGGCAGGTGTAGCCGGATTTCAGCCGTCTGCCCAGACGCTGCCTCCAGCTACCCGAGGCGTTGTCTTGCGGTGCGAAGACGTGCAGCGCGTTGAAACCGAGGTAATGGGAACCGTCTTGGTAATCGCAGTCCTTCAAACGACTGTTCTGCTCACTGTCCTGTTCCCGGAGTCACGAATCGTGTTGGGACCGTGTGTCGATGGTAACGTGTCGAAGCGCGTAATTTGTCGTGAAAAGGGGGTCGTGTTCCAAGTGCGCGTTCCCTGATATGTAACGGGGAGCGCGTTCGACTTCCGCCCCCTCCGTTTCAGCTTCGCTACGGCGGTTCAGCGCGAAGTGAAATCCATGATGGTGAGGGGGCATTTTCCGGAGAACGACTGCCCGTCCCGACATCTGCCGGTGACCGTGACGTCGAAATCGCCGTGGCCCTGGATGGCGGCGAGGATCGCGTCGATCTCGAAGAAGCACATGACTTTGCCCTGGCTGCCGTCGCCGAAGACCCGCTGGCTGGTCGCCTGGATATTGCCCGGCGTGAGCATCATCGGCGTATCCGCGATCGTCTCCATTCCCTGGCCCTGCGGCAGAAACAGGACCGCCATCAGGTTCCGCGGGTCCGTGGGATCGTAACGGATGATACAAGTGGGCTTGATGTACATCTCGGCCTGCATGGCGCTGCCGCGCACCACCACCGCGTCGGCACGGGCCCTGGTCGCCGCCGTTTGTCTGCTGCTGATCGTGGCCCAGTTGCTGATCACAGTGTTCGGCTCTATCTGCTCGTCCACGTGCACGACCAGGTCCAGGCAGGCCTCTTCCCCGGGTCCGACCGGATTGTAGAACCACGTGTAGGTGTGAGTCGCCGGATCATAGAACCCGAAATCCTTGTCACCCTCGGCCCCGACAAAGCGCACCTCCGGCGGCAGGGCATCTACAATGGAAATCTGCGAGATGGTCACGTCGGTGGACGGATTCCGGAAGCACAGCGAATAGGTCATGTCGCTGCCGGCGTGGACGCCCGGTCGTCCCCTGTCGTCCAGTTTGCTGTCGACGCCGCCGGTGATGAGCTTGCGCAGTTGCAGGGGCGTGTAGCCGACGATGACGTCCACCGTGGCGTCGGTTTGCGGTGTCTGATCACTCTCCACGGTGACTTTGTTGGTGATGGTCGCGCCCGGCTTGGCCTCCTTGTGCAACTGAACCACCAGGTCAACACAGGCCGTCTCGCCCGGCGACAGCAGCGGATAAGACCACAGGTAGGTGTGGCCGACGGGGTCATACTGCCCGAAGACGCCGTGACCCGTGGCGTCGACGAAGTCCACCTCGTTAGGCAGATCGTCCTTCACGAGGATGTTGCCCACGGCGTGGGCATTGTCTTTGTTGTCGAAGCAAATCCGATAGACGATCCGGTCGCCCGGGATGGCGAATACGGGCTCGGTCCCGTCACCGGGACCGGTGGTGCCGCCAATGACCGTCTTGCTGACGTTCAGCGGCTGGTACGTCACCGGTGTCGCGACCCCCTCAACGCCCGTTGTCGTCGGCGGGGTCTTGTCGGTATCCAGGGTGACCAGGTTGACGATGATCTTGCCCGGCGCCGTGTGGGGCTGGAGCCGGCAGACCAGCTCCAGGCGGGTCCTCGACCCGGTCACCACCGGCGGGTTGAGCCAGATGTACGTGTGCGTGCGGGAGTCGTACCGCCCGTACGTGTCGTGGCCTGTGGCGTCCACGAAAGTCACTTCGCTGGGCAGCTTATCGATGATGGAAATGTCCTTCAAATCATACCCCGCGGGATCGAAGCTGATGGAGTAGCTGAACTGGTCGCCGATGGCAATGCGCGGGAGTTCCTGATTGTCCGGCTCGACCCCCAGGGACGTTCTGATCTCCTTTTTCAGACCCAGGGGATTGTAGGAAGTGTGTTTGATGGGGACCACCAGGCCGGTGGGATTCCCGATGTCCTCAATGGCCTGGAGCAGTTGCAGGTTCGGGTCGAAGACGAGCAGGTCGTCGCCACCCTCGAAGCTGTTCTGGCCGGTGGTGGTGTAGATGAATCCGGTCGCCGGATCGACCCCGAGCCCCATGACGCCGGCATTCGGCGCGATCTCCACTTCCCTCTCGGTGTCGGCGGCCAGATCGTACTGCGCCAGGTGGAAGTTGTAGGCGAATCCTCCGCCGTAATAGAGGTAGTCTCTTTCGAAATCGACCGCCACGCTGATGGCCCGGCGCTGGACGGCTATCCTTCGGGTCAGCCGCCAGTCCCAAGTGCTGTACACGGTGATCTCCAGGGAGCCATTGCCCACGTACAGCAGGTCCTGGATCTCATCCAGGGCAATGCCGTAGGAATCTGCGCCCTCCAGTAAGAAGGGTGAACCCGTCACAGGGGTCAGGCGTGCCTCCACCGGATCCCAGCGGTACACGTACAGATTCGGCGTCCTGCGATCCACACAGTACAGGAGCTCTCGGCCGTGATCGTAGACGATGCCGGCCAGGTTCTCGGCATTTGCGGCCGTGGTGGTGCGGTTACCTCTCAGGGTGGCAGCATCGAGCAACAGGATGACGTGCGAGTCTTCAAACGTGATGAATAGTTGCTCCGAGTTCGAATCAATAGCCAGTCCTATGGTCCCGGCCCCATAAAAGGGCGCCCCGTGTTCGGCCTGATAGGTCAGCAGTCCATCTATGCCGATGTTGTAAGCGTGGATCGGCGTCGGACGGTCGTACGCTGTGATTTCTGTAATCACGTACAGCGATTTCGCGTCCGCAATGCCCGCGATGGCCGTTGACAGTGCCACAGCCGTCAGCACCAGGACGAGCCAACGCGGACTGGGGATTTTCGGGTGGGCGGAGTCAATTCTTCCGCAATTGCAGTCTTTTAGCTGGTTCTTCATTGTCGAGCCTACCCCAGATCTGGTTGCGCCTTCACGAACCTGGAACTTATTCCACTCGATGCCGATGGCGCAAGGCGCATCGCGTCCATCGACTTATTCCGAGGCCGCCGTCCGATAAAAGCTCTGTTTTTGATACGCCGGACCCGAAGGCGCCGGCAGCGTATCGTGGATATACTGATGGAGGGACCGGCTCCGGCCGGTAAGGATCCCCCAAACGCGGTCTTTGCGTTTCGGGAGCCCATGCAGGAGCTCTTTTCATCACGCCCCTCCATAGCTACCATCGTTATTATACGAATCGAGGACGCCCCTGTCAACGATAATACACGACACCCCGCCCCGCGAGGTAGGGTCGGCGTTCGGTGGCGGATTCACGCCCTGGAGCAGAGTGAGTGAGAGGGCCGGCCCAGCGTGGGCGGACTCCACAAAGGGTGGCACGGGCAAACTTGTTTGCCCGTGGGCTCTCGGAGGGACCGGACCCATCGAAGCCGCATCGTCAAACGAGTTGGGCGGTGCCGCCCGGCAAACGGACGGGCTCACCCGGAACACGTACGCACAAACGCTGCAAAAGCTGCATGGACCGCCACCATATTCCGACTGCACCCGCCCCGCGTGTGCAACTACATCTTGTGGGGCAGGCTACGTCTGTCAGGCTGAATGAAGTGAAGGGGTTTTCTCGAATGCAGAGCTTCCGCGTTTGAGCGGTAGGGGCGAATCATTATTCGCCCTTGCTGCTTCATCGCAGTCACACTTCGGATCCATCACGTCACCTGGACAGGGCATATTCAGTAGCTCGCGGGCGGAGAATTCGGTATGATCCATATAAGGATTGCCATGAGGCGCGGTTTCTCTTTTCAAGGACTGGGCCATGAGCACCGTTGCGGCGGCGAATGCTGAGATGGAGCGTCTGCGGGAGGATGCCGAGAGAAAGAGGAACTGGAAGCGTTGGGGGCCGTACCTGGCGGAGCGGCAGTGGGGCACCGTGCGCGAGGATTATTCGCCCGACGGGAGTTGCTGGGAGTACTTTCCGCACGATCACGCGCGGAGCCGGGCGTACCGATGGGGCGAGGATGGCATCCTGGGGATTACCGACCGCGAGTGCCGGCTGTGTTTTGCGCTGGCGATGTGGAACGGCCGGGACCCCGTTCTCAAGGAACGCCTGTTCGGCCTGACCAACCGTGAGGGCAATCACGGCGAGGATGTGAAGGAGCTATACTACTACCTGGATTCCACGCCCACGCATTCGTACCTGCGCGGCTTGTATCGCTACCCGCAGCAGGCGTTTCCCTATGAGTTGCTCGTTCGGGAGAACGCACGCCGAGGCAGGCACGAGACTGAGTTCGAGATCACGGATACCGGCGTCTTCGACGGCCATAAATACTTCGATGTCTGTGCCGAGTACGCGAAGGCTGCCGACAACGACATCCTGATACGCGTCACTGTCTGCAACCGGGCCCAGAAGGAGGCGACCCTGCACCTGCTGCCGACCTTATGGTTTCGCAATACCTGGATTTGGGGCTGCCGGCACGAGGGCTGTACGATCAAGCCGAGCATCGAGAAGGTCGATGCCGCCACGTTGCGTACCGACCATGAGAGCCTCGGCCGATTTATCTTTGCCATCGGTCCCGACCCGGAGGGTGGGCAACCGGAGATTCTGTTCACGGAGAACGAGACGAACACCCTGCGGCTTTTCGGCGTGCCCAACTATACGCCGCACACGAAAGATGCTTTCAACGAATACGTCATCAAGGGCAATGCTGCGCTGGTCAACAACAAGGGCCGGGGGACAAAAGCGAGTCCTTATTACCGCCTCAAGATCGCCGGTCACGGGCAGACGCAAGTCGAGATGCGTTTGTATGATGAAGCCGAAGGCGTTCATGAGCCCTTTGGCGACGGCTTCGAGGAGATTTTTCGGGAGCGCATAGCGGAGGCCGAGGGCTTTTATCGCGAGGTCATCCCCGCGGGCCTGGGACCGCAGGAATGCTCGATCGCGCGCCAGGCCTATGCGGGACTCTTGTGGAGCAAACAGTTCTATCACTATGTCATCGAGGACTGGCTGGCGGGCGATGGGAACATGCCGGCGCCGCCGCCCGGCCACAGCCACGCACGCAACGCCGGCTGGGAGCACCTGTTCAATCGCGACGTGCTGTCGATGCCGGACAAGTGGGAATACCCGTGGTACGCCTCGTGGGACACGGCTTTCCACATGATCCCCTTTGCCCGGATCGACCCCGACTACGCGAAGAAGCAGCTTATCCTGTTCCTGCGGGAGTGGTACATGCACCCGAACGGGCAGATGCCGGCTTATGAATTCGAGTTCTCAGATGTCAATCCCCCCGTGCACGCGTGGGCCTGCTGGCGCGTCTACAAAATGACGGGCCCCCGTGGCAAGCGGGACCGGGCGTTTCTGGCCAGCGCGTTCCAGAAGCTGCTCCTGAATTTCACGTGGTGGGTCAATCGCAAGGACCCGACGGGCCGGAACGTCTTTTCCGGCGGTTTCCTCGGCCTGGACAACATCGGCCTGTTCGACCGGTCTAAGCCGCTGCCCAGCGGGGAATACCTCAGTCAAGCCGACGGCACGGCGTGGATGGCGTTCTTCTGCGGCACCATGCTGTCGATGGCTCTGGAGCTGGCCTGCGGGGAGCCGGCCTACGAGGACATGGCCTCCAAATTCTTCGAGCATTTTGTCGCGATTGCCAGCGCCATCAACACGCTTGACGGAACGGGCCTCTGGGACGAAAACGACGGTTTCTTCTATGACCACGTTAAGTGCGGGCCGGAAAGCTGGCCGCTCCGGGTGCGCTCGCTGGTCGGGCTGCTGCCACTGATCGCGGTGGAGATTATCGATCAGCGGACAGTCAACCGCCTGCCCGGATTCGGCAAGCGCATGCGGTGGTTCCTCGAAAACCGCCGTGACCTCGCCCGGACCATCTCCTACATGGAGTGCAAAGGGGAAAGCGACCCCGGCGCCCTCTACATGCTGGCCATTCCATCGCGCGAGCGGCTCCAGAGGGTTCTGCGGTACCTGCTTGACGAAGATGAGTTCTTGTCGCCCTTCGGCATCCGGTCCGTGTCCCGGATTCACCGGGAGCATCCGGCCGTCTTTCACATGGGAGGCGCCGAACAGAGGATCCAGTACGTGCCGGGCGAGTCGAACACCGGCTTGTTCGGCGGCAACTCCAACTGGCGCGGGCCGATCTGGTTTCCTGTGAACTATCTCCTGATCGAGGCCCTGCAGCGCTATGACCATTTTTTCGGCTCGTCCCTGCAGGTGGAGTTTCCCACAGGCTCGGGGAAGATGATGACCCTTGGCGCCGTGGCCTTCGAGCTATCCCGTCGGTTGACGCGGCTCTTTCTCACTGACCTGACAGACACTGAGGACTCGTCGCGTCTCGCGCGCGGTGCGAGACGCGGTTCGAAATCGCAGGAACTTGTGCTCTTCCACGAGTATTTCCATGCCGAGACCGGCCAAGGGCTTGGTGCCAGCCACCAGACCGGCTGGACGGCCCTGATCGTCCGATGTCTTGAAGATCTGGCCGCACACCGCAAGAAACGGTAAGCTGACGGGCGCTGATGGTGCTACTTGAAAGGAGGCCGCCGCATGAGGTCAGTCATTGGCTACGATACCAGACGCGTCACGGCCAGAACGGCCGTTCTCTTGTGCATAGGCTGCCTCTGGCTCATCGGTGGTTGCCAGGCATCACGCACGCACGACAGCCCGCTTATCGGCATCACGAGCGTTTATGAGCCGGCACAGAAGGACAGGTCCGCTCAAACGTCGGCGAGCTTTGCCTACGCTGCGGCCGTGGCGGAGAATGGCGGCGTGCCCGTGGTCCTGCCGACGATTGACGATGAGCGAATTCTGCAAAGATACGTGGAGGTGCTCGACGGCCTCGTGCTGATTGGCGGCGATGACATTCCCCCGCAAGCCTACGGGGAGCAGCCGCATGAAACGGTCCGGCCCCTGACGAAGGAGCGGTATGAATTCGAGCGCAAGCTGATCGCCCGCTGGTTCGAAAACGGCAAGCCCTTACTGGGCGTATGCCTGGGTATGCAGTTCACGAATGTCGTCGTCGGCGGCACGATGATTCAGGATATCCCCTCCGAGGTCGGCGTAGAGGTCAATCACCGGGCCTATCACCGCGTTCGGATCGACGCACCCAGCACATTGGCAACGATTCTCGATGCAAACGAAGCCTCCGTTCTCTCGTATCATCATCAAGCCGTGGAGAAGCTCGGCAAAGGCTTGCGCGCGATCGCACGCAGTGACGACGGCATCGTTGAGGCCCTGGAACGCACCGACGGTCCGTTCGGATTGTTCGTGCAATGGCATCCGGAGCAGATGTCCGATCTTGCCCATCGCGACGCGGTCTACGGCGCCCTGGTTCAGGCCGCCGTGAAACAGAAATGACACCGATTACAGTTGAATTGTTCGCGGCATGATGCAGGGATGGGTGGCATCGTCAAGGCCAAAGGCCTTGGCGATGGCTCCTGCGCATATGGGCAAGGCCATCGCCAGGCTGCGCTTGGGTAAGTTTCAGTTCCACACAGATCGCGGCGGCGCCCGTTCGTAGTGTGCCTAAGGGCATAAGAACAAACGCCTTACGGCGTCACTACAAACGCGCCTGCCGCTTGCCTGGAGCTACTTGTCAGTCGTCATGGAAAATCAACCGTTGCCGCCGGCTTCGAGACGGCGGGTGAGCAAGCCGTACGTGGTCCGGTGCAGGTAGTGCAGCGTGTGGAACTTCTCTGGAATCCAGGCGCCGTCGAAGAATTCCTCCTCCGCCGAGGCGTAGACGACCTCGCAGACCAGCAGGTCGTGCGCTCGCACGTTGAAGGTCTCGACGATCTGGCATTCGAGATGGCCGGCGCATTCGTCGATCAGCGGCGGCTGCACCAGATTGGCGGCAACGGGGGTCAGGCCGATCTCCTTGAATTTGTCGATCCCGCGGCCGCTGATAGTGCCGGCGCGGTGCGTCTGTTCGAGCAGCTCCGCGCCGGGCACGTTGATCACCAGCTCGTTGTTCAGCCTGATGAGTTCGTACGTGTGCCGGGCCTGATGCATCGCCAGCAGCACCAGGCAGGGGTCGGCGGTCTGGACCGGCGTCTGCCAACTGATCGTCATCACGTTGGCCTTGTCCATCGTGCCGCCGGTGACCAGCACAACGCAGCCCGGCTCGACGAGCCATTTGGCCTGATTCAGCATGATCCCGCGTTTCATATCTTCCCTCTCATAGCGGTGCGCGACCTCTGACGGGTGTTGTGCTTACGCGCGTAAGCATGTTCCCCTCCCGCATTCTCAACGCGTCCGCGCCGGCGCGTGCCCGGCGTCCAAGCCGCCAAGCCTTCGGCCCCTCTTACAGGGTGTGTGAAAAGTAGCACGGGCATCTTGCCCGTGAGTCTCACGGGCGTCTCGCCCGTGGACAGGCAAGTTTTGCAGGGCCAGGATGGCCCTGCGACCCATGGGCAGGATGCCCATGCTACTAAGACATGGTTCTCACACACCTTCTTAGCATACCGTTCGTCGCAGCACGGGGATATTCATCAGCACGGACGTGATCCCGTAACACACGGCGAACGTGACCAGCGGCACGAAAAGGACCCCGGCCAGGAAGGTCCCGTCGCCCGCGTGATGACTGAGACGGTCTTTGACGTATTCGAGTACGAGCGGGTGCAGCACGTAAATGCCCAGCGTCGTCGAGGCCACCCATTCCAACGCGGTCTTGGCCAGTCCCGTGGGCGGTTTGGACCTGAGATCGTGGAGGTACGCCGCCCAGAACACGCCGATGGACAGGAACACCACGGGCGGATTGAAGAAGTCGAACAGGAAGCGTGTGCCCACGCCGCCTTTGCGCTCGATGAACGCGCCTGAGAACGCCGCCAGATACAAGGCACAGACAACCACGGCCAAGGCGAGGTACCGGGCGGGCACGCTTTTCGGATCGATTCGGCGGATCTCGTAGCCGCAAAGATAGTAGGCTATGTACGGAAGGAACATCGTGACGATGAACCGATGATTCTTGCCGCACAGCGCCTCGAACTGAAAATAGACGTTGGACAGCAGGAGAATGGCAGCGATGACGAAAAGCCGCTGGCCCCGGCTGGTGGAGCGAATAAAGGTCCGCAGTGCCGGCGTGACCAGGTAGAGCCCGAAGATCATGTAGAGAAACCACAGGTGATAATACGGGTTGCCCGTCAGGACCAGGTTAATCACCGTATACACGGAGAGGCTCTCATGGTCTACGACGCGCCGCACGATAAGATAAACAATGGTCCAAACGACCAGCGGGACACCGACCCGATACAGCCGCACCCGGTAGAACCGGCCCGCCGGCTCCTGTCGGGCATCGTCGAGCAATAGCGCTCCGCTGATCATGACGAAAATGGGGATGGCCGCGTGGCCCAGCCAGAACAGCCAACAGCCCAGCCACCAGTTGAACGAAAACGGCCGGGAGGCCACCGTCATCCAGATGGTCACGTGCGCGGCGACCACCGCATAAATGGACAGGATGCGCAGCCTGTTGATGTACTGGATGTTCCTGGATCGTTCCTGCGACACACCCGGACCTTGTCAATCTCCGTTCGGCACTCGCCCGGCGGCAAAGGCCGTAGCGGTGAGATTCTAAATCCGCGGGCGTGCAAATCAAGAGCAAAATGGGCAGGGCAGGACACCAACACCTCCTGATTCCACTTCGAGAACGCCGATTCCTGCGAACTCGCCGGAAAACAGCACACAGAACGGCACAGTTGACGGCGAAAGGACGCCGAAAGACCCCAGCGCCGTTTCCAGTAACCAAGTTTCGTGACTGGTCCTTGGCGGTCAGGCGGTCTTCTTGGCTTGCCAACAGTACGTCTCCCAGTCCAGGATACCGGGGGGACGCTCTCTGTTACGCCAACGGAGGTAACTTTCAATCGCCTCTTGTTGTTCGTCGTGACTGCGGTAGTCCGTGTTGTCCAGGGTGAACGTTCGCACGGCCGTCAGCAACAGCAATACGAGCGAGTGTGTAAAGGTGAACCGAACGAGCTGATAAATCGCGAAGAGGAACAGGATGATGCCTGCCAAAGGGTACGCCCAGAGCCTGTTACGCCATATCGCCGTCACCAACCCCAATTTCACCAATCCGTGCACCAGGAGATAGATGGCGGCAAAAGTCTTCGTACTCACCGACAGTCCGGCGGCCAGTTGCACCAGATAATTGGCCACCAGGTCATTCGGATCTTCAAACAACTCATGGTGGAAGACCGCATGCACGACATCCCTTATGTTCTGGCGGCTCGCAAAGAGCAGAATAGCGCCGCCCATCGTTTCGAGGCAACCATCCGCCCCTTTGCCTAACATCGCTATCCAAAAGAGAACGTGAAGAGCAGCCTGGCGGTGAATCTTCGTCATTCCGGCAAGGTTCCGCACGGATAGTGGCACAGGAACTCATATGCCCGCCGTTCTCCCGCATGTCTCATTCCCTGAGCCAGCCGCCTGCCGTGGGGATGCACCCTGTCGCCGGGAAGAGGCGAGGGCACTCACCAGAACGGCCGACCCCGCTTCACCCAGCGTGATAGCAACAATGCTCTTTCCACGCTTGCGAATATGAGAGTGCCGCAGGGTCCGTCCGACTGAGGCTGTAACACCAATGGTCAGGATACCTGCCATGCATCTCCCGGTTCGAAGGAAGGATCACAGCATACCCGCGTGTACGCCAATTCGGTGTGCAAACACCGGTCGTCCGTGGCATCCATCAGTCCAATTGAGCACCAGATCCAAGCGACACGGGCGCCGCCATAGCGGGGCGCCCGTTCCGCATTGAAACACTGGTCTAATGCGAGTCACGAACGGACAGCCGGGTTCTCCAGTGTGCCTCTGATCACTGATGATGGTGGAAGATCGTCGCCATTCGGCCGGCCACAGCGGTATCGGTGAGCAGGAACACAACGGCAACGCCCAGCATTGCCACCAGACTCAGAGTCAAGGGCTCGATACCGGCCAGGGCAAGAATGCCGAGCGTGATCGCGCCGAGCCCCGCCAGGACCTGCAGTCCCGTCGTCCCTCGTACCGCCTCGCGGGCGATATGACGAGCCATCGGATGCTCCTGTCGGTACCCCATTGCCAGCTCGTTGATGCGCAGGTTGGCCCCGGCCCCCACGACCAGGGCCGCACCGAAGATTATTGCGGCACTGGGGATGAGGACCTCCGGAATCACGCCGAGGATAGCTAGGATCCCCAGCGCGACGCCGGCTAGCCCAGCCAGTGTTTCTCCTGTGGTCCCGGCACCCAACTCGACGGCCTCAGTCTTCCCTTCTGTCACCTCATAGAGCAGGTCGGATAGACGAGCCACGATGGCCGCCCCTTCGAAAAGGAATGCAGCACCAATGCCGATCGTCGCCACGCTGAGGAGCAGTCGTGGAAACAGGCCCGCCAGGGCGATGACGGCCAGCGTTGCCGCACCTGCCGCAACGAGGCCGCCGACCAGCGTACCGGCGAACAGGGCTTCGACCGTGTGTCGGCGTGCTTCTGGATGCTCCTCGGGCTGAACTACTGTTGTTTCATCAGGCATACTACACCCCCATTACATTTGCTCAACATCATGTCGACATTCGTTGTAAACTCGTATAGTCAAGATTTCTCTCTTGGCAAAAGTACGCGACGACAAGTGGTTCTGATTGTCCTTCCTCGTGCGGAAAATGCTCCATTCTCATGCGGATATTGCCGATTCGGATAGGAATGCGTATGCGGTCGTCCTCGTGCCGAGCGGCGCGGGAGCTATGCGCCGGGTTGTTTGTTCTCACGGACGATCTCGACGTTGGCCCGCATCCTGGTGATTTCGTAGTCGACGATCCGGAAGCCGGCGTCTTCGAGTGCCCGGCAGACGAGAATGGGACGGCAATCCAGGTGGTTCGGGAACCCTTGCTGGTGAACACGCTCCTGGGCGATCTGCAGCATCTCCTCCGACAGGGCGATGCCGAATACCTCGCCGGCCGGCCCCGCTGCCCGCGCCGGCTTGATCAGGGAATGGCCGGTGCGGAAACCGACCTCCAGGACCTTCTCGCCCGCCGGCCTGCGAGGTGCCAGGATGCCACGCCAATCGCGCCGACCACAATCGCAATCAGAACGATCCAATAGAGTTTTCTCATCGCTGCATCTGCCGCGGCTCAGCCGGCGCAGGTATCTGGCCCTCACCAGGCGGAGCGATTCTGTAGATGCCGGTGGCAGATTCCAGTCCCACAATCGCCTCGGCCAACCGGCCCTGAAGCACGATCAGATTCATGCGGTTGTCCATCGCCTCGCTCCAGGCAGCATAATAGGTCAGGATATCGACGCGTCCTGCCGCCAGGGCCGTGCGGTAGTCCTCCGCGAGTTTCTGCAACTCGGGCCGGGCCCGCCGGGCGGCGCTGATCTGCTCGTTCAAACTCACCAGTCGAAGAACAGCGGCCTTGGCGCTCTGGGCCGCCTGCCACTCTTGCCAGGCCACGTCCATCGCAGTCGCCGCGCGGCGGGCGCGGGCCTTCCGTACCCCGGCGGAACGATGGATCAGGGAAGCCGCGTTCCAGGTCAGTCCCAGACCGAAGGCATTAGCCGTTCCGCTCGTATCGCCCCCGGTGGGAGTCGCGAAGTCGAACGCCAACTCCGGATTGGGAAGCAGACCTGCCTGTAGTAATTGGGCGTCACCCAGCATCCGCTCGTCCCGCGCGGCGCGCAGGGACGGATTGAGCAGAACTGCCAGCACCGCGGCTTCGTCCGGTGACAATCCGTCCTGAGTATCCAGTTGGATCGGTTCCAGAGTCGCGTGCTCCAGGGTCGCGGCTCGCACCCGCAAGGCATCGGCATCGGGGAGCATCAGGGCCCGTGCAACCGCCGCGGAATCAATGGGTCGAGACTGATACCGTTGACACCCTGCCGACGCGGCCGGCAGGAAAAGGGACGCCAGAAAGGCCGTCCACGGGGTGCCAGCAAGGCGCCCTGCTACCGGGTGCGGCCGGCATACAGTGGCGGATTCCGGCAACCTCCGGCGCGCGCTACGGACCTTCGCGAGCCTGCCGGCGAGACGCCGGCAGGGAGTTTGGCGCTTTGAGGCCACCGGCGGGGAGGATCGTAGGTATGGGTCGGCGGCCAGGACGAGCCGGAATCGCACCGCTCGCCCAACACCACCACGCCGGAGGCCCGAAAGCGGTAAACTCCCGCCGCGCCGGGGCGGAAGCGCTCTGTCGCGGAGCGGACCTCCCGGGCGCCAACCCCACCAGGGCCGTGAGGACCGCCACGATATTCCGGCCGCACCCCAGGCAAACGCAAGGTCTCAAAGAAATAAAGGCACTGAATGGGCCGGCCGGGTGGCAATAGCAGGGGTTATGGCCTGCACGTCCGCGCCTGAGATGGTGAGACCCCGTGAAGTCGTGAGCTCGGCAGTTGCCCTTCATTCGTTGCACGATTAGACTGACCGGCAGGTCCAGTGAGAAACCATGGCGGCTACGAAACGGCGGGTGTTCCGCATGCACTCTCTGTTTCGGCGCGTTGGACATATGATACGGGAGGGCCCAGACGCATGAGCGAGTACCAGTATTACGAGTTTCAGGCCATCGACCGGCCATTGACCAAGGAGCAAATGGACGAGCTGCGCTCGTACTCGACGCGCGCCCGGATCACGCGGACCAGCTTCATAAACGACTACTCCTGGGGCCGGTTCAAAGGCGATGAGGACGCGTGGATGGAGAAGTATTTCGATGCGTTTGTCCATGTCGCCAACTGGGGCATCCAGGTTTTCAAGCTGCGACTTCCCTCACGGCTGCTCGACCTCAAGACAGCCCAGGAGTACTGCGTCGGCGACAGCGCCTACACTTGGGAGAGCCGAGGCAATACGATTGTCTCCTTCGTCTCCGAGGAAGAAGGCGAGTGGAACTGGGTGGAGCACGACGGAATCATCTCGCCGGCGCTTCCCGTGCGGGCGGAGCCGGCGCGCGGGGATCTGCGCGCCCTTTACCTCGGGTGGCTGCTGTGCGTACAGCACGGCGAGCTGGACGACGAGGACATCGAGCCGGTCGTGCCGCCCGGCCTCGAACAACTCAGCGAATCGCTGGAAAGCCTCGTCTCGTTCCTGCGCCTCGACGAAGATCTGCTCTGTGCGGCGGCCCAGGCCAGCGCCGCGATGGGAGAAACACAGTTGTCACACGATGAGGTCCGTGCCTGGGTAGCCGGGTTGCCTGTCGCGGAGAAAGACAACGTGCTCTCCACGCTCATCACGCACGAAGACCCGACGCCGGTGGCGGAGTTGCTCCGGCGGTTCCGCAAGGATCGTGAGGACGCCGGACGCGCTTCGAACGTATCTGCCGCTCGGCGCACCGTGGGCGAGTTGCTCCAGGCCGCCCAAACGCGCACAGAGGAGCGACGGCAAGCCAAGGCCAAGAAACGCGCGGAGGAAGCGGCGCGCCGTGAGCGCGAGGCCGCGGCCGCCCGGACAAAGTATCTTGATGAAATTGCCAGCCGCCAGCCGCAGCTTTGGGCCCGGGTCGACAGCCTGATCGCCACAAAGCAGCCGAATCGTTATGGCGAGGCCGTAGGTCTGCTCACCGACCTGCGGGACCTTGCCCAACGGGACGGCAAAGAACGCGAGTTCCGCACGAAACTCGAGTCGATCCATGCGGCTCATGCCCGCAAGCCGAGCTTCCTCGAGCGTCTCCGCAAAGCAGGGCTGTGATAATCTGCACCATCCTGATGAATTCTGTGGACACAAGGAAAGGAATTGTTCGAGTGATGCGCCATCAGCAAATCCCCTCAATATACGTGCTGGCCCTGCTCCTATCGACTCAATGCTTGGCGACAGGGTTTTTCCCGAGCGAGGCCCGGCGGCAGGCCTTCCTGCGGGCTCTCGAACAGCAGGATAAGAACTACGATCCGAACGAGCGGATGCTCCGAGCCCCGTTCTCTTCGCCGGGCTATCACACGACGCTCAAAGGCGGCACCGTGCACCGCACGCGCGAGACGCTCGAATACGCCGTCGCTCTACTCGACAGCAGTGAACCCGAGCGCCTCAGACGCGCCGAAGCCATCCTGCGCCGCGTGATCGCCCTGCAGGACCAGGACCCGAACAGCCGGACCTACGGCATCTGGTCGTGGTTCCTCGAAGAGCCGCTCGAGAAGATGTCGCCACCGGACTGGAACTGGGCCGATTTTTGCGCCACGCAGCTTCTGCAAGTCGCCCTCGACCATGCGAACCGCCTGGCCCCGGACCTTG
>CAYFUB010000104.1:0-5120 GCA_964346195.1 uncultured Pirellulales bacterium | reverse complement strand
TCCCAGCCCCAGGAGAGGTCCAGCATCGGACCGGTGTGGGCATTCGAGAACTCCCGGCGTAACGACTCGTCACGGCCGCCAATCATCGGTGTATCCTTGCGGCGTATGATGGCCATGCGGGTACGTGAATTGTCCACCTTGCCGAGATCCACTTCACTGCGGGTGAACAGCACGTAGGCGCCGTCCGGCGAGAGGCAGCCGCCGTACATGTGGCGTCCTTCCTCGGCGTAGAGCAATTGCCTTTCCGTGCCGTCTGCCTTCGCCATCCAGAGTTGTGCCCAGCCGGATTGGTCGGGGACGATCCCACGTGAGTAGATGATGTGCTCGGAGTCGGCCAGCCAGTCGGGCGTGCAATTGTAGCGGTCGGTTTCGCTGACGGCGTGAATCCGGCCCGTCTGCGCGTCGAGGCAGCCGATGCTCCACGCCACCCCCAGGCCATTGGCCGTGCCGACAAACCGCTTCCCGTCCGGCGACCAGACCAACTGCTGCACGATGCCTTGGCGCGGCATTCGCCGCACGACCTGGCGGCTGGCGAGGTCGGTGATTTGAATCCCCTTCCTGTCCAGGCACGCAATCTGGCTGCCGTCCGGTCCCCAGGAAGCCCAATGGTAGTCGTTGCCGTACACCGCCACATTGCTGCCGTCGAAGTCGGCGATCACCAGTTCGTAGGTCCCGTAAAGGTTGTTGTCGATTCTCTCTGTATGCGGCGTGCGGAAGTACAGCAGCTTCCTGCCATTGGGCGAAGGCCTGGCGCCGGCCTCATTGTACTGCCGCGTGTCCGTCATTCGCCTGCGGTCAGAGCCGTCGGGCCGCATGACGAAGAGGTCCCAGTCGCCGCCGTCCGTCGCCGCACTGAAGATGATCCAACCCTTGTCCCGCACCTCATCGGCCAGAGCCTGGACCGTCGCATCTGCAGCGGCCAAGGTAGGGTGCGTATCACGCACCGAATCCCTTTGCGCGCAGGTGGTGCATGGTACGCCCGCCGTCGCGGGGGGAGCCTGCCCCGGCCCTGAGCCGGGGCACCCTACGCAGACCATGGCAACGACGACCGCGCGTAGATTCATAGACGCTTCCTATCGTCGCTCGATGGACCAGAACCGAACGCCATACGGCTCCAGCGAGGCTTCGACATCCGCCTTCCCGGGAGCCAAATCGACCGGCCGCTCCGGCTTAAGCCGGGCGTTCTCATCGTTATTCGCCGTCATGGCATCGAGGACGATGGGCCGGGCGGTGAGATTGCCCGGCGCATCGGCCAGAGTCAACCGCACGCGTGCCGACGACGCCGAATAGTTCCACACGAGCACATTGTACAGTTGCAGTCGCTCATCCCAGCTTGCCAGGCCGTGGATCGTGTCGCCCGTCGACGTCAGGCCCAGTCGCACGCCGGTCAGCCGCGAGAGGAGCTTGAACGTGAAATAGGTGGCCCGGACGACATCCTGGTAGTCGAACAGCCCGTCGTATTGCGGCCGGCGGTTCCACCAGCGGTACATGAAGGCCGCTCCGCGCGGCGACATGAATCTTTGGAAAGGCTCCAACACGACGTGGTAATCGCGGATATGGTAGTAGCAGGAGAAATCCAGGCCCGCCTCCTTCATGTGCCAGATCGTCTCGGCGACGAAGCAGGGCTGAAACCGGGGATCATCCGGCGGGTGCGACAGATCGACGTTCCATTCATTCAGCATCGTCTGCGGCTGGAGGCCTGGATGCTTCCTCAGGAGGGTCTGGACGTACTCGATCGTCCCGCGAATCTGCGGCGGGCTGCTGCTGTAGATGTGCCAGGAGACGAAATGCACCGGAATTTTCTTCTTCTCGCAGGACTCCAGCAGCACCGGCAGGATGGGTGAGCGCACGTTGGCCAGGGCCGGTCCCCCGACGAGGGCATTTGGGTCCGCCCGCAGAATCGCCTCGACGGTGTGCCGGTAGTAACGGGTGTAGCTCTCCGGCTGGAAGCGGTAGGGACACCCGCCGCTTTCGCCGATGTCCGGCTCGTTGGCGACTTCCCAGTACCGAATCCGCGTCCCGCGCCCTTTGTAGTGGCCGACAAGCCGGAAAATCAACTCGTCCCACTGCCCGTAATCGTTAGGCTCGACGGCATCCTGATCGATGGTCGGAAAAAGCACGTGCGGCTTGAAGCAGATGCACATGACCGGCTCGGCGCCGGTCTTGAGAATCGTGTCCACCGAGCGGTCCAGCGTGTCGAAGTGATACCGTCCCCGCTCCGGCAGCAGGTCGAAGTATTCCTGGATGAACAGGCGAATCAATCGGGGCCGCAGGGCGCGAATCTCCGCGATCCGGTTGTCCCACATCGGTTCCGGCGACAATCCGCCCTGCCCGAGCGCCATGTGGTCGATATCCATAGGCCCCAGCCGCTCGGCCAGCGAGACCGTTACCTCTACGCTCTGCGACTCGGCACAAGCCTGCGACACCAGCAGAAACGCAACGGCGATCGATACAATCGGTAATCTCATTGTCTCTCCCGTGTCAGTAATGAGCCACGATAGTGTAGCGTTCCTGAGGGGGCTTGTCGATCACGACCCATTCCTTCTCCACATCGAAATCCGTCCAATTCCGGCCGTTGACGGTCACGGATTGCATCGGCCCGGCCCGCGGATGGCGGAAGCGAACAATCAGCCGTTTGGGAGACCGTCGCTTCGGCATTTGAATCCTGGCCGCGAGCGAGCCGGAGGCGGCGTGGCTGTCAACGGTCAGGGAAATGTCGCCGTAATACGTTGGCGCCCGCTCCACCTTGATTTGCTCACCGTCGGCCAGCCACTTACGCGGCGTCGCCTGCAGCAGCAGGAGCGAGCCGTCATCCAACTCGTGAATGAGCATGTTCCGGTACAACTCGAACCAAGCGCCGTCGGTGCTGGGCGGGCCGAAATACTGGCCCCAGGTCCAGCGGTGCTCGACGGGCTCGAGCACCGAATGGCTGAAGGCACAAGCCATATAGCTGTAGAAGGCCCGGATGGCCGCCTTCGGGTCGTCACGCAGCAAGTAGGCTGTCGCCTGCGGGTTGTACACGGGCTCGTTGGCCATACCCCAACCGTGCAGGTAAAGATTGTCCTCGTGGTCGTTGAGCAGCGCATCTGCAAGCGTCCCATTCGCCGGCAGTGCCTTGAGCCGCAGCAGGTGCATGGCCCCGGTGTCCACGTCGGTGGGATACCACTGCTCGAACAGTCGGCCCGGCCTGGTGGCCTCACAGGGCACGTACGGCATCCACGTGTGGTCGCGCAATTGCACGAGAGGCGACAATGGCGCCGCCGCCCCGAAGGCACGCTCGACAGACCGTCGAAAACTTGCCGCAGCCTCAGCACACTCCTTGGCGCGGGGATGTCCGGCCTGTTCGAGGGCCTTTCCCAGCGTTTCGAACGCGGCATAGATGTAGGCCTGCGTGAATGCCCAGACGCCATCACCTGTCAGGTCGTTCAACGGCGAGCGAATCAGACCGCTTGTAGCATCCTCTTTTTCGGACGCTGCATGTACTTCTGCGAGACACCAAACGAGCGCCTTGAGTGTGTACGGAAGCAGCTTGTCGAACGTCTGTCGGTCGCCCGACAGCAGGTAGTTTTTCGCCACCGTGTAAATCATGGAGGGCGTATAGACGCCCCAGTTTGCGTAGCCTTTGACGTGGCCGTTCGGCTCCTGGTTGTTGCGATAGATCGTCAGCAGCTCTTCTGCGGCCACGTCGTCGTATCCGCGCAGCCCATAGATCATGTAGTCCACGTAAACCGCCTGATTCACGGGCCAGGGCGTGCCGTGCTGGTCGTAGGCGAAGTTCGAATACGGCAGGTCGATCTTCACTCCTGCCTCACCGCCGCCGTGCCGTCGCGGCAGACGCAAGGCGTGCCACAGGCTCGCGCGAAACAGGTCGTTCACCACTTTCTCCGGCACGCGGAACTGGGCCCCGCGGCCAACCCAATCGGCCCAGAATCGCAGCGTGGCCGCACGGGAGTCGTCGAAATCCAACTTGATGAGTCTCTCGCAATCCTGTGACTCCACCGTGGGCGACGCCAGTTTGATCACAAATTCCTTGCTGCCGTTTGCCGGAAGATCGAACGACACGACGATTTCATAAGTCCGCGATGGCTTCTGCTCCTTCTCTCGGGCCGGCGCAGCCTGCTCGTCCAACGGGCGACATGTGGTTGTTTGATCGGAACCCTGAATCGCCACGAGTATGCCGTCCCCGGGGCTTTCCGTAAACAACACGGCATCCCCCTCACGGCGGCACCTTAGCTCGGACACTCTGCGGGCCACAAACTCGCGGCGATAGCGCATTTTGACACATACTGCACCGTCTTCTCCTTGCCGACGTGCCACTTTGACCTTTTGCAGCAAGACCATCGGAATGTCGCCGCGTCTTTGCGCCGGCGGGCCATGCAATGGATAGGCGAATTGCTCGACTTCATAGCGCAAGCCGTCCCGCTCGGTGGTTGTCGTGACAACGGGCAAACCGTCTTCAAGCCGCTGGCCTCTCCAGGAATCGTCGAGCCCTCTGGACAGGTCGCCGAACTCGAACCAGAAACGAAAGCGATCGGGGCTGCCGTAATCGTTCCAGACGCCCGCCCCACGGTCGATGCCGAACTTGTACAGCGCGCTGTCCCACGTCAAGCCGACAATGTGGCCCGGGGCCGGTTGGGACGGATGCTGGTACGCCGGGCTGCCCATGTCTTCCCAGCGGGAAGTATATTTCTCGTAGGTCGCCTCCGGCTCCTGCTGAATCTGCTCCAGGATGCGCCTGCCCTTGTATGCTTTGAGCTGGTCTCGATGCTCCGCAAAAGATGGAGCCGCATCACTTACCGTGACGCAGATGTCGTATGAAGGCACCCAGAAGGCTTTGTTCTGCAGCAGTTGGTCTATCGTGATGCTGAATCCCCTTGTACTGTCACGATCCGTCTGGACCGTCAACACGCGCGAATCCGGCCGGTAGGCCGGGTCCTGCCGGAGCCGCCGGGCGGTATCCGCATCGCTCTCCGTGATAAGGTCCATCCAGAATCGATGTACCTTCTCATTAGGCTTGACCTGCACCGGCGCATATCCGAGCGTAAGCGCCACGCCATCCACATCGCCCCCGCCCGCGCGGCTCTCGCAGGTTACACCCTCGATTCCGTCACCCGTCTCCA
>CAYFUB010000103.1:0-14552 GCA_964346195.1 uncultured Pirellulales bacterium | reverse complement strand
AGGGATTCCCAGCCCCTGTTTCGTGCTCGCCGGTGCAGAACAGTGATATGTCCGCCATTTCCGCGATTCCGAGGACAGTATACTCGACTCTTGTGTATTTCCGGCCTTGGGCCCGACTTGCTGGGCTGCACTATTCGCTGAGCAGGGCCGGATACAACACACAATCACCATCATAAAGAACGTTTTGCCGACAGCGGTTGATGTGCTGCGTGACGTCGCGCGGGACACCCGCAGCCACCATTCTCGCCAATCGTGCCATGCCGTGAGCCTAAAGCAGCGCATCGTTGATCGTCAAGCGAAAAGCCCGGCGACATGAGCATGGCAGCCCGGAGATTCCGCCGAGTCACGATTCACAGCGTGATCCCTTCTCGAATCTCGCGCCGTGAAGCTCAATCTGGGGGCCGACCTGAATGGCGTCCAGACGATGGCTATCCCCAGTATTGTCCGTCGCCTGCGAAGGCTTCCGCAGGAGCGCGTCGACGCCGTTGGCGATCCGGCGTTCTACTTGGGGGCGGCCCACTGGACGGCGTTGCACATGATCTTGCGGACGTTCGGGTCGAAGAAGACCGGGTTGGCCTCATGGCCGGGTTGGAAGTAGAAGACCTTGCCCTTGCCGACCTCCCAGGTCAGGCCCTGCCGGCTGGGGTCGGTGCCGCCGTCCTTGAGGGTGGCCACCCCCTCGAACACGACGGCCTTCGGCTTCGGCACGGCGTACGGGTCGCTGTAGCGCTCGTTGTGCACGATGGTGAATTCCTGGACGCCCCGGGCAATCGGGTGATTGGGGTCCTTGACGGTGACCTTCAGCGTCGTGGAGTCGCCGACGTAGGCCTTCCAGGAACAGGCGGTGCCCATCAGCTTCCTATTCGGCTTGGCGAAGTGCGACGAGTGCAGCGAGATGAACCCCATGCCCTCTTCCTTCACCCGCTTGACGATCTTGTCCACCAGCTCATCCTTGACTTGGCGGTGTTTCTGGTGGCCCCACCAGATCAGCACATCCGCCCGCTCGAGCAGCTTCTCCGGCAGGCCCTGGTCGGGGTCGGACAGATTCGCCTTGACCACCTCCCAGTCCTTGAGCTCCTTCAGCCCTTCGGCGATGGCGCCGTTGATGTCGTTGGGATAGACCTTCGCGGGCGCAGTGCCCTCCGACCAGACCACCACGCAACGTTTCGTCTGCCCTTTCTCGGCGCCGCCGGCGGACAGACTGACACCGAGCACCAGACCGGCGGCCGCGACCGCCCCGAGCACAAGCACGTCCCGACGTGAGAACTGCTGAACCATCATTCACCCCTTTCACCTGAATCCTCGCCGAAGTCACTTCCTCCCGACCCGCCGGCGACAACGGGCCGAGACTTCTCGGATAACCCTGCGCATCTTGCGCCGGCTTCGTTCACCACCGGGCACGGATACCAAGTACCCGATCGAGCCGCAAAACGCAACGGTCTCCTGTACCACCAACCACGCCCTCCATGCTCGACAACGGAAAACCCCTTCACTGATTGGTGTGGTTTCCGCCGCATTCATCGACAGAATGAGTAGTACCCGGCGTCCGTTCGCCGCGTGTGCGACAGCGGGTTCGGCCGCCAGGGTTGAGTCGTTGGCGTTCGACGTGGGCGCAAAAAGCGCGAGTGCCGGCGAGGCAGCGGGGGCGGGGAGCTGAGGCCCTTGCGTCAGTTGCCGGGGGCCTGGTCCGGGCGGATTTCGGAGGTGATGATGTTGTCGTTCTCGTCGAAGGTCCAGACGCTGGTGACGCCGTTGTTTTCCTTGACCTCCAGGACCTTGCGGGCCTCGAATTTCTGGCCGTTCCAGACCCAGCGGACCGTGACCTCGCCGTACATGACGTCCTTGTAGTTGAGGTTGTTGCAGTTCCTCGCGTCGACCATGCCGATCCGTTTGACCTTGGGCGGCGGGGGGACCGTCAAGGCGGCGCTGTCGGAGTCGGCGATCCCAGTGTCTGTCGGCGTTCCGGTCGAGAATGCGTCGGGGCCGGCGGGAGATGACGGCGAATCGGCGGACGGCGGCTGCCTGGTGGTTGACTGAGCGTCTTGGGACATCTGTCCGGCGTCGGCTCCGGCGGGCAGGGGGTCTGTCAGGCGGACATCCGCGTTACCGGACGTGGGCGGCCGCGTGAAGAACACCAGCAGCAGCAGGGCCGCCACGACGATGACCAACTCCAGCCTTGTGATTCGTGAAAACATGCTTGACAATCCTGCCGACGCCTCATTGCACGCCGCTCGACTTCCGATAATCACAGCCGCCGCCAAACGGCCCTGCGACACACTATTCCGTCACGGAATATCGGCGCTTTGGGGGTCTCAATTAAATTATGGAGTATATTTTGTGTCGGGCCAAGCCCGCCGCGTTCAATGGCCCGGGAAAGAGGATGGGGCCGTCGCAGTGAGTCACACACGCCGGGGTCGGTCAGTCTCAGCGCGTCATCTCTTGAAGACGACAATCCCCAGTGGGGGGAGGGTCACCGACAGCGAGTGGTCGAACCTCCCGTAGAAGGAGGCGGGGGAGGCTTCCACGCCGCCCATGTTGCCCTGGCCGCTGCCGCCGTAGTCTTTGGCATCGCTGTTGAGGATTTCCTTCCAGAGGCCTGCCTGGGGGACGCCGACGCGATAATTGTGCCGAGGCACGGGGGTGAAATTGCAGACGACGGCCAAGGGGCTGCCCTCGGATTTGCCGCGACGCAGGTAGCTGATGACGCTGTTGTCGGCGTCGTGGAAATCGATCCATTCGAAGCCGCTGCCGTGGAAATCCAGCTCGAACAGGGCCGGCTCGGTCCGATACAGGTGATTGAGGTCGCGCACCCACTTCTGCAGGTCCCGGTGCCGGGGGTCTTCGAGCAGGTGCCAGTCGAGGCTGTGGTCGTGGGCCCACTCGCCGTGCTGGCCGAACTCGCCGCCCATGAACAGCAGTTTCTTTCCGGGATGGGTGTACATGTAGCCGAAGAGCAGGCGCAGGTTGGCGAATTTCTGCCAGGCGTCGCCCGGCATCCTGCCGTAGAGCGAGCCTTTGCCGTGGACGACCTCGTCGTGCGAGAGCGGCAGGATGAAGTTCTCGAAGAACGCGTACCAGATGGAGAAGGTCAGCTTGTCGTGGTGGAATTTGCGATAGATGGGGTCGTTGCCGGCGTATGCGAGCGTGTCGTGCATCCAGCCCATGTTCCACTTCATGCCGAAGCCCAGGCCCCCGGTTTCCACGGGCCGCGTCACCATCGGCCAGGCCGTGGATTCCTCGGCGATGGTCTGGATGTGCGGAAAATCCCGGTAGACCATCTCGTTGAAGCGGCGCAGGAAGGCGATGGCCTCCAGGTTCTCCCGTCCGCCGTATTGGTTCGGAATCCACTCGCCCTCCTCGCGGGAGTAATCCAGATAGAGCATCGAAGCGACGGCGTCCACACGCAGCGCGTCCGCGTGATATTTGTCCAGCCAGAACATGGCAGAGCTGATCAGGTAGGCGCGCACCTCGTGCCGGCCGTAGTTGAAGACCGCGCTCTTCCAGTCCGGGTGGAATCCGAGCCGGGGGTCCGAGTGTTCGTAAAGATGCGTGCCGTCGAAGTAGCCCAGGCCGTACTCGTCCGTCGGAAAGTGGGATGGGACCCAGTCGAGGATCACGCCGATACCGCTTTGGTGGAGGTGGTCGATCAGGTACATCAGGTCCTGCGGGCAGCCGTAGCGGCGGGTCGGCGCGAAGTACCCGAGTGTCTGGTATCCCCAGGATGCGTAGAAGGGATGCTCCATGACCGGCAGGAATTCCACGTGCGTGAAGCCCATGTCCTTCACGTATTCGGCCAGGGGCCCGGCAATCTCCTTGTAGCTCAGCAGCCGGTCGGGTTGGCTCGGGTCGCGCCGCCAGGAGCCGAGGTGGACCTCATAGACGCTGATGGGGCCGTTGAGCGAGTTGTGCTCGCCCTGTCTTTGACGCCACTCGTCATCGCCCCAGTCGTACTCGAGGTCCCAGACCACCGACGCCGTGTTGGGCGGCAGTTCCCAGAAGAACGCGAACGGGTCTCCCTTGTTGACCGTGTAACTGTTATGGTTGGAGGCGATGTGATACTTGTACAGCGATCCCTTGCCCATGCGCGGGATGAAGCCTTCCCAGATTCCCGAGTTGTCCCATCGGGGCGCGAGAGGGTGCCCCTGCGGGTCCCAGCGATTGAAATCCCCGACCACCGAGACCCTGGCGGCACAGGGCGCCCACACGGCAAAGTGCGTGCCTTCGACGCCGTCCTGTTTGGTAATATGGGCGCCGAGCTTCTCGTAGAGACGGAAGTGGTTGCCCTCCTTGAAGAGGTAGATATCGTGTTCCGTCAGCAGGCTGTTGCCCGTGAGTACCTGGCTCTGGTCCTTCATGAAGCCCTCAGGATTTACTATTTACGATTTATGATCTACTATTTGGAGACGGGCGCCCGGTCGGCGACATCAGCCAAATCGTAAATCTTCGACGGTCGATCGTCAATCACTGGAGTATTTGTTCGATTCCACGGACGGGTATCATCAGCCAGTCCGGACGGTTGTTCAGTTCGTATCCCAGTTCGTAAACTGCCTTCTCCAGGATAAAGGTATCGAGAAGGACGCAAAAATCTTTTCGGTCTTTCGGAACTACCTGGGTATCGGCCACACTTTTCATGTACGAGTATAGGAAGACGCCGGCCACGTAATAGTACCACAGGTCCGCCCAGTGCCTGAGATAATCGACGTCGACGCGCTGCTTGGCGGCCCGCTGCAGCAGCGTTCCATGGGCGGCGTAGTGGAACGAACGAATCATGCCGGCGACGTCGCGCAGGGCCGAGTGCTTGAAGCGCCGCTCCGTGATCGGTCGGGCCGGCTCACCTTCGAAATCAATGATAACGAAATCCTTGCCGGTGTAAAGGACCTGGCCGAGATGATAGTCACCATGGGTGCGGATCTTCACCGCCGCGATCTTCTTCTCGGCAATCCGGTGCACCCGGGCCAGGATGGCCTTCCGGGCCGCGAGGACGCGCTTGACCCCCTCGGCGATAGCCGGATCCAGCGAACGCACGGCGCCCTCCAGTTCGCCGAAGACCTTCAGGGTCAGGCCGCGAATCGACTGCTGGAGCGACTTCTGGTAGAGCAGGGAGAATGGCTCCGGCGCCAGCTCGGGATTCTGGGAAAGCGACATCAGGGCCAGGTGCAACTCCGCCGTGCGTCGCCCGAGCAGGCCGACCATCTCGACGTAGACCGATCCGATAAAATCGCGCACGACAGCCGGCATGGAATCGGGGTCCAAGTCCAGCAGGGAATGCGGCACTTCCGGCAGCTCGCCCGGCGTGGTCTTCAGCGTCAGCGCGTGGCTGAAGGAGCGGTCCACACAATCGCGCGTGAACGACCAGGCGTCGCCCTGATTGGGGACGAACTGCAGCAGCAGGGCGATGGTCATGGGGGCCGACCGTTCCCGTTGCCACTCGATCGCGCCGGCGTACGCGGGTAGATTGGCGAAACTCGTGTCCTCCGTCAAATGACGCGACAGCTCGACATCGGGATTCGTGCCTTCCTCGACACGGCGGTAGAGCTTCAGGAAGAAGGTGTCCTGATAAATGATCGAAGTGTTCGACTGCTCGGCTCTGAGAACACGCGCGGCCAGAGGCAATGTCTTGCCGTCGAGGATAGCCGTGAATTTGGCTCCGCGCCGAGCGGCTACGTGGCCTCCATCCATCTTTCGGCTTCGCCCGCGCGAGATCATCTCCAGCAGGGCACGATGCAGGTCCTCATTGGCCACCGGCTCGTAGAGAATTCCCTCCCGGTCCTTTAGCCGCAAGGTGGCGATGATCGCCGCCGGCGCCTCCCTGGTGATGTTGGCCTGGAGTTCCCCGTCGGCGAAACCGATGGGCACGATGTATTTCTCGCCGGGGCCATCCACATAGGTGATTTCGAGCAGCAGGATATAAATAGAATCGCCCGGGACCGGCACGACCAGGTGGCCTGCCACGCCCAGTGCGCGAATGCTCCTGCCCTTGCCGCCGAACCAGCGGGCGCGGGGGATATATCGGCGCAGCGCGGCGAGGATTTGCGGCTCGGCACTGCTGCCCGGAATCTGGTTCCAGCTTACGCCGGTCCGTATCTCGAAGATGCGCTCCGGGTGGACGCCCTCAGGCTCGGCCGGCTTCTCGAGCGTGAACCAGTAGAAGGTATGCGGCCCCAGGGTCAACGTGTAAGGCGCCTCGGTGATGCCGGGGAATTCGTTGTCGCTGAAGATTTCCTTCACGCGCCAGCTGGCATACCGGGGCATCTCGATACGCACCGCCTGGCAATACCGGGACAGGTTGGCCACGACCAGAATGCTCTGGGCGCCATACTCTCTCAGAAAGGCGAGAATCTTGCTGTTGTCGGAGGGCAGGAATTCGATGGTGCCGCGACCGAAGGCCTGGAAGCGCTTGCGGATGCCCACGATTCGTCGCATGAACCACAGCAGCGAGGAGAGATTGCCGCTCTGGTTCTCGACGTTGATCGTCGTAAAGTGGTACTCGGGGTCGATAATGGCGGGCAGGAAAAGTCGCTGTGGATTGGTGGTCGAGAAGCCCGCGTTGCGGTCGGCGGTCCACTGCATGGGCGTGCGCACGCCGTCGCGGTCCCCGAGGTGGTAGTTGTCGCCCATGCCGATCTCATCGCCGTAGTAGAGAATCGGGGCGCCGGGCAGCGACAGCAGCAGGCTGTTCATCAGCTCCACGAGCCGGCGGTTGTTGTTCAGCAGGGGGGCCAGGCGCCGGCGGATTCCCACGTTGATGCGGGCCCGCGGGTCCTGGGCGTAGGCCTTGTACATATAGTCCCGCTCTTCGTCGGTCGCCATCTCGAGCGTGGGCGCGGCGTGGTTGCGAAGAAACATGCCCCATTGGCAATTGGGCGGTATGTCGAGGCTCTGCTCGAGGACGTCGATGATGGGAAACCTGTCTTCCATACGCACGGCCATGAAGAGCCGGGGCATGATGGGAAAATGGAACGCCATCTGACACTCGTCGCCGTTGCCGAAGTAGGCGGCCGCGTCCTCCGGCCATTGGTTCGCTTCGGCCAGGAGCAGCCGGCCTTCGAATTTCTGGTCCACGTGGGCCCGGAGCTCCTTGAGAAAGGCGTGCGTCTCGGGCAGGTTCTCGCAATTGGTGCCTTCCCGCTCGAACAGGTACGGCACGGCGTCCAGGCGCATGCCGTCGACTCCCATGTGGAACCAGTAATCCACGACGCGCAGGATTTCCCGGCGCACGCGCGGGTTGTCGTAGTTCAGGTCGGGCTGATGGCTGTAGAACCGATGCCAGTAATACGCCTGCGCCACGTGATCCCATGCCCAGTTGGAGTTCTCGAAGTCGGTGAAAATGACTCGCGTGTCGCGGTACTTGTCCGGCGCATCGCTCCATACGTAGAAATCGCGCCAGAGCGAGCCCGGCTTCGAGCGCCGCGACCGCTGGAACCACTGGTGCTGGTCCGACGTGTGATTGATCACGAGCTCTATGATCACACGGATATCCCGCTGGTGCGCCGCGCGGAGAAAACGCTTGAAGTCCGCCAGCGTGCCGTAGTCGGGATTGATATGAAAATAATCGGCGATGTCGTAGCCGTCGTCCAGCAGCGGCGACGGGTAAAACGGCAGCAGCCACAGCGCCGTGACGCCGAGGTCGCGCAGGTAGTCCAGTTTCTCGATCAGGCCCGCGAAGTCCCCGATGCCGTCCGCGTTCCTGTCGTAGAACGACTTCACGTGCAGCTCGTAAATGATGGCATCCTTGTACCAGAGCGAATCGTTTGCCTGTATTTGCTGATCGATCAAGTGTGGTTGTCTCCTTCGCAAGAAGGGAATGATGGAACACGTCACATGAAATAGTCAAAATCGGTTTCACGACGCAGTCTTTTTTGCACGCGCAGGATATGGCCGGGCATGACCCGGGGATCCAGCTCGAGGTAATTCACCTCTCCGTGCCAGATATACTTGTCGTCCGTCAGCAGGTCGTGGGCGAGGAACGGCTGGTGCGGGTCGATCCCCATCTCGTGCAGCGGCAGCCTCACCCACCCCGACTGGCGGTGGTGCGGATCGATGTTGACGACGACGACGACGATGTTCGATTTGTCCTCGGTCATCTTTCCATAGCAGAGCATGGTCTCATTGTCGATGGAGTACAACTCGATGTTGCGGATGCTCTGCAGAGCGGGGTTCTGCCGGCGGATGCGGTTGACGCGCTCGACGACCGGCCGGATATTGCCCTGCGCATTCCAATCCCATTGCCTGATCTCGTACTTTTCGGAATTCAGGTACTCTTCCCGGCCTGCGAGGGCCTCGCTCACGCACAACTCATAGGCGGGCCCGTAGATGCCGTAGCTGGCGGAGAGCGTGGCGGCGAGAATAAGCCGGATGATGAAAGCCGGCCGGCCGCCGTACTGGAGGTACTGCGGCAGGATATCCGGCGTGTTCGGCCAGAAGTTGGGCCTCAGGTATTCGCCCACCTCCGTCCGGGTCAGTTCCCGGATATACTGCTCGAGTTCCCATTTCGTGTTGCGCCACGTGAAGTACGTGTAGGACTGGTTGAAGCCGACTTTGGCGAGCCGCTGCATCACCTTGGGCCGGGTAAAGGCCTCGGACAGGAAAATCACTTCCGGGTAATCCCGCCGAACCGTGCTGATCAACCACTGCCAGAAGCTGAAGGGCTTCGTGTGCGGGTTGTCCACGCGGAAGATGCGAATTCCCTGATCGATCCAGAACAGGACCACGCTCTTGAGCTCCTCCCACAGCTGGCGCCAGGAGTCGGTCTCGAAATTCAGGGGTATGATGTCCTGATATTTCTTGGGCGGATTCTCGGCGAACTGCACGGTCCCATCGGGCCGCCAGCGGAACCATTCGGGGTGCTCGGACACGTAGGGATGGTCGGGCGAGCATTGGAACGCCAGGTCCAGGGCGATCTCCAGGCCGTGCGCGCCGGCCTTTTCCATGAGATGCCGAAAGTCGTCCAGCGTACCCAGCTCCGGGTGCACGGCCGTGTGCCCTCCGACGGATGATCCAATCGCCCACGGGCTGCCGGGGTCATTCGGCGAAGCACTGATGGAATTGTTCGGGCCCTTGCGGTGCGTTTGACCGATGGGATGGATGGGAGGCAGGTACAGCACATCGAAGCCCAGCGCGGCTATCTCGGGCAGGAGCCGCTCGCAATCCCGGAACGTGCCGTGTCTGCCGGTAGCGAGGGCATCGGGGGCTCCCAAACGTGACTTATCGCGCAGGGGGTTCCTGTGCCGCGTCGAGGGCGTCTCACCCTCGGATCGCAGGCTTTCGGCCCGCGACACGGAACGGGGGAACAACTCGTACCACGCGCTGAAGACCGCCTTGGGCCGATCGACAGCCACGGCGAGTTCCGTGTGGTAAGTCGTGGCGGATGACCTGTCCGGATGCCGGCGCATGGCGCCGGTCAATTCGTCGCCAAGCGCAAGAGCCAGGGCTTGTTCGCCGTCCTCGGACAATTCCAGGGTACGCGCCCAGTCGTTCAGTCTCTTCGCCTCCTCGGGCTCGGCGCGCCGGGCCGTCTCGCGCAGCAGCCCCGCGCCGACCTTCAGTTCAAGGGCCACATTCTGTCCCGCCTCGGACTTCTTGTGCAAATCGCTCTGCCACGTGCCGAAATGGTCCACCCATGCTCGGGCGGTGTACAGGTACGTGCCGAGTTCCGTGACCGTGAAAGCGCCGGACCATTCATCGTTGACGTCGTACGCCATGTCCCGGACGGTCGATTCGTCCTCATGGCTCTTCTTGTAGAGGAGTTCCACGCGGATGTGGTCGTGGCCATCGGCGAAGGCGTGGGCTACCACTTTCACCGTTTCGCCGACGGCCCGTTTGACGGGAAAGCGGCCGCAGTCGATCTGCGGCCCGACGTAATCGATAACGACGCGTTTTCTCTCATGACTCATGGAGAGGCCCTGACCTTCCGGAACACATCATGTTACCTAATGATAGTCCATACGGCAATAGGGCGCAGAGGTTTTTGCCGCCGCGTGAGATAGGGGATTTTCTTCGCGCATCTCGGGGAGGCGGTACTACGGCCCTAATGGCATATAATATCTTCTCAAGAGACAAACTCCACATGCGATGTTTGTCAGTTTCTCGACCTGGATGGCCGAAATTGAGTCTCGGGGGAGGGCCGGCGTCCGATAACGGAAGTTCCTGTCAAGTGAGGGGGTGTGGCGCGCCGATGAATCGACAATGGAGAAAGATCCAGGCGTGTGCACTCTACGGCCGGACCGGGATTCAGGAATGAGAAAAGCGTTTTCTATTGCCGAGTTGATGATTGTCGTGGCCATCATCGGAATTCTGGCTGCGCTGGTGCTACCCTGTTTTCAGAATTACACCACGGAGGCGAAGGAGGCCGCCGCCAAAGACAATCTGCGGATTCTGCGGAGTGCAATCGAATTGTACGCCGCGCAGCACGAGGGTATTGCTCCCGGATACGACCTGGACGATGTCAGTAATCAGCCTACCGTGGAGTCCTTTGAGGAGCAGATGGTCGGCGCGGGCGGCTGTCTGCGGAAGATGCCCAGGAACCCCTTCAATGACGCGGACACGATGCGCGTCATCGGCAACAGCGAGGCGTTCCCGACGCAGGCCACCGGGGACTACGGCTGGATCTACAAACCGGCCACGAAGACCATCCGCCTCGACTGGCCCGGCTCCGATCCAAAAAACATCCGCTACTTCGATTACTGACCATTCCCTTGTTCACCCTTGCCGTGCCCGCTATACTCGTGCATTGCCCGGTTCGTTAGGAATGGCAAACATGAGTAGGTCCAGAGAATACGTGCGGCTGTTCGTGCCGAACGCGACGGTTTTTGTCTCCAGCGGATGCATCATGACCCTGGAGCTGGTCGCATCCCGGCTCGTGGCCCGCGATTTGGGATCGTCCCTGTACACCTGGACGGCGATCATCGGCGTGGTCCTCGCCGGCATTGCCCTGGGCAATTATCTCGGCGGGCGCATCGCGGACCGTCATCACCCGCGACGGGCTCTGGCGGTGCTGTTCGGGCTCTCCTCCGCCGCCTGTGTCGGCATCGTCGTTCTCAACAACCTGGTGGGCGAATGGACGTGGCTGTGGCGATTGAGCTGGCCCGCGCACGTGTTCACTCACGTCTCACTGGTCTTTCTCATCCCTTCCACGCTCCTGGGGACCGTCGGTCCCGTGGTGGCCAAGATGGCTCTCGACCAGGGCCTGGCGACCGGGCGCACGATCGGCAATATCTACGCGTGGGGCGCGGCGGGAAGCATCGCGGGGACCTTCCTGGCCGGGTTCTTCCTGATCGCCACCTTCGGGAGCGCCCTCATTGTCTGGTCGATCGGAGCGGTGATGCTCGCCATGGCGGTCCTCTACTGGCTCAGTTGCTGGGCCATGTACCTGTGGGCGACGGTGTTCGCCGCCCTGGCGACGATGGGAATGGCGTCCGGCGAGTGGGCGCGCGGGGCCGGCGCGGCCGCGCTTCTGAGAGAGGAACCGGACCCGAACGTCGTCTATGAAGACGAGACGCCCTACTGCCACGTGGAAGTGAGGCAGATCTCCCGGCGGCCGGATCGGCGGGCGTTCATGCAGGACAAGCTCAAGCACAGCGAAATCGTCATGGATGACCCGACCAACCTGCAATATTTTTACACGAAGATTTTCGCCGGGCTGACGCACGGCCTGAGCCAAGGCAGGAAGAATCTCTCGATGATGGTCATCGGCGGGGGCGGCTACGCCTTTCCCCAGTACCTGGAGCATTTCTGGCCGGACGGCAATATCGAGGTCGTGGAAATCGATGCAGGGGTGACCGCGGCCGCCTTGGAAGCGTTCGGCCTGCGCGAAAGCTCCGCCATCAAAACCATCAACATGGACGCGCGGAACTATGTGGACCAGCTTCTGAGACGGGAGCGCACGGGCGGCGCGGCGAAACGGTTCGACTTCATCTATGAGGACGCGATCAACGATTATTCCGTGCCGTTTCAATTGGTCACGAAGGAATTCAACGACCGGATCGCGCGCCTGCTTGCCGATGACGGCGTGTACATGATCAATCTCATCGATACCTATGAAAACGCCCAGTTTCTCGGGGCCGTCGTCAACGCGGCCCGGGAGAGCTTTCCGTTCGTCCGCGTGCTCGCCAGCCAGGTCGGCCTGCCGTCGTTGCGGGATACGTTCGTCGTGGTGGCGGCCGGGCACGCGTTCGACCCGGAGGCCGTTCTTGAGGAACATAACAGGCATCTCAAAGTCTGGATGCTGGACGAGGCCCAGATGAATCATCTCAAGGAGCGGTCCGGCGCCGTGATCCTCACGGACGACTACGCGCCCGTGGAGAACATGCTGGCGCCGGTCGTGCGGCAAAGCGCACGGGAGATGCTCGCCCGCAGGTATCTGGATGAGGCGATGGAGCTGCAGGTGCAGGGCCGGTACGAGGAGAGTACCCGGCGGTACCGTCGGGCCGTGGAGCTCAATCCGTCCATGGGCATCAAGGCGCACAACGAAATCGGCATGATGTACGTGGCTCAGGGCAAGCTCCAGGAAGCGGCCGGCGCCTTTCGCGCCGCGATCGCGTCTCACGCCGAGGCGGGCGCTCAGCAGACGGCGGTGGCCTCGGTCCACATGAATCTCGGCATTCTCCTCGGGCGGATGAACCAGCCCAAGGAGTCAAGGGAGCAATTGACCGAAGCGGCCCGCTGGTTCCGGATCGAGCTGGATGAGAACCCGGGCTCGGTCATCGTCTGGGAACTGCTTGGGGACACGCTGGCCATCATGCAGGACTTCCGGGGGGCCTCCGCCGCGTTCGGGAGGGCCGTCAAGCTCGAGCCGAGAAACCCGGCCCACTATGACAAGCTCGCCCGGGCCCTGGAATTCCAGCGGCGGTACGCCGAGGCGATCGACGTGGTGCAAAGACAGATCAAGCTCCTGCACGAGCTGGGCCGGCGGGACTTGGCCGCGCAGCTCCGCCAGTACCTGGAATTGCTGGAATATCAAAAAGCGAAGCAGTCCAAATAGCCTCGCCATGGAGGGGCAGGCATTAGCTCGACCTCGCCCTGCGTCAGCGGGGTATAGCGAATCCTGGGGCCCTTCGGTTCCGGCGGCTCATCCCGCATGCCGGCGGGCCAGCGCCGGGCCCGGAAGTTGCGGCACACCCGGTGGGCACAGACCTCCTGCATCGTGCCGGGACACACCGCGCAGTTGAAACAGAGCGCCGGCCCCGCCGAGTGCGACAGCACACGCGCAGCCACCGTGTCGTCGGCCGCAACGCAAGAAAGGAAGAGGGTTGGCAGGCGGTAGGGTGCGTATCACGCACCGTTCTTTTCTGATGGACACAGAGGGCGGAATCCACGAAGAGCATGAGGCGCACGAAGAAAGACCGATTCAATCATGTCATTGCGAGCCCGTTCGACTTCGCTCAGGACAGGCGGCGCGCGGCAATCTGGCTGTTGCGTCATTCCTGCGGAGGCAGGAATCCAGACCTTTTCAACCGTGAAATAGGCGAACCACGCGAAGACGGTGAGACGTTTTGCCGACCGATCATCAATCCGGGGGCCTCCGGCTGCCTCACGCTTCACGAGCCCCGCTTCACGCACGATGCGGAATCAACCGCGAAATACGCCAAATACGCGAAAATGGACCTTTTACCCCAGAGCCCACCGAGAAAAAGCCCCTCCGGCCGGACTCTGTCTTCCTAATCATCAATCGTAAATCATCGATCATCAATCCAGGGGCCTTCGGCCGGACTCTCATAGGCATTTTCCGCTTTCGGCCAATAGCATGACCCGAGAAACCGCCGGCCCCCGGCCGGGCTCCGACTTGACACTTGAAACTGCAAACTGGAAACTCGCCTTCTTTTTCCTTGCCTGCCGGGCAGGCGGCTGTCATAATTGTTCCTCAGAGATGCACCCCTGATTGAGCCGCGACAAATGCATTGGAGCCCGATACGGGCCGGACAGATGTGGTGAGGGCGAAATGAGTGGGATGGCCGAGAAAGTCCGAGGGCCGAGAGGAAATCCAGACAGGGCCGGCATAAGACAGTGAGTGTCCTGCAGGTCGTGTGAGAGAAGATCATGAAGGCAATCATAAAGTGCATCGAAAGTCTGCGTGTTCAACTGGAAAGACATCACGGAAAGGGTATGAAGGAGTACCCCACCCGAACGATATTCATTGACCCCATGCTTGAGGCACTGAATTGGGATGTGCGCGACCCTGATGAGGTGGAGCTGGAATACCCCACGGTCGACGGAAAGTCAGTGGATTATGCGATGAAGATCAACCGAAAGGTCGTTCTTCTCGTCGAGGCAAAACAGCTTGAAGACCCTCTCGACGACGTGAAGTCGATAACGCAGGTGGTGGGCTACGCAGCGAACGACGGCATCGAGTGGTGCGTCCTGACGAACGGCGTTCGGTATAAGGTGTATAGGGCTTCCGAACGAGCCAGCGCGCCGGAGAAGCTGCTGTTTGAGGCATCTATATCGCCTCGTGAATCCGAAGGGCTCTCTGTCGAACAAATTGCCGCTCAACTCAACCGTCTGTCGAAGGAATCACTTGCGGAGGGCGTGTTGGACCGTCTGGGGACCGAAATCTT
>CAYFUB010000102.1:0-13390 GCA_964346195.1 uncultured Pirellulales bacterium | reverse complement strand
TAGAAGGTGGTCAACTCGGCGGCGGCGTTGCTGACGAGCAACTTGACGAGTTCATCGACGTTGATGCCTGCGTCTGCCACTAACTTCCTTGATACCAGCTCCATAATCTCTCTCCTTCTTCTGCTCTGCGTGAGTTCGGACCCGCTTACATATCGTTTCCACATCCGGGCACGCCCGTGTCGACGCCGGTTCCCGGCAGCCCGCCATGCACTGATACATCGCTTCGCCCCCCTGCCGGCGGCCCCTCTCGACGAACGCCGCCCCCGGGTCCGGACGTACCGAGCGTCATCTTTCACAATCACTGTTACTCTGTAATAGAGGCGAGGTTCTCCAAAGTGGGGGCAGCGCGATAGACATGAGGCCGATCCGCCGCAAATAGGCAGACTATGCAGGCCGACTGTCCGGCCAGCCAAATTGCCGATTTGATCCCCTTCGGGCTGGGCACAGTTCCCCACCTGGGCCAGATGCTTTTGACTTGACACCGGCGTAGCTGACCCGGTATACTGGCCGACGACAAACGGAGAGCCGACAACCTACCGAATCACACCTGTCGGCGCACTTGGTGTTGCTCAAGGACGCGACAATCATCTCACAACGGAATCGAGTTGGCCAGAAACAGTACGAGGGTGGAGGTGTGTCATGGTTAACCGCTTGATTACATGTGCCTGCGCGTGTTCCTTGCAGGCTTTGGCAGGCCTCGATTGAGCACGACGTGGCGGTGCCCTTTCTTATTGCGCCGCGATTCAAAAAGAAGGCGATGACAACGATAGAACATCCGTTGAGAAGCAACGAAAATTTTGTTAGGAGAGAACAATATGGAAACTTGTCGTAGGTCAATTATAGCAGTCGTCATAATTGGTGGATTGATTTTGCTGTCTAACTGTCCAGGTTGGGCTAACACTGTTGAGGTAGGTCGATGGACTTTTGACAACGAATCCGATCCAGGCCATGATGACTCTGGTAATGGACAAAATGGAACTCTAATGAATGGGGCCCAGAGGATCTGGGTTGAACCGCTTGATGGGGTCTTAAAGCTTGACGGGATTGACGACTATGTGATAATTCCAGACCATCCAAGCCAGAGCGGCATGTCGCAACTGAGGTTAGAGGCTTGGGTTAATCCTAGCGATAGTGCTGTGCCACCAGCGGGGCACAGTTATGCAATAGAGGTTATGACTAAATGGGGACCTGGGGGTGTAGAGGATGACTCTTACGGGATGTATCTTACGCGAACACAGAACTCGAATTTTCTTCTAGTGCCCGCTTGCGCGATATCTGGGGGGAGTCAACAAACATACCTTCCCCTGGTAGCAAATACATCGATACCGTTTAACCAGTGGACGCATCTAACAGTCGTTTACGATGGCGTGAGGTCCTATATTTACATTAATGAGACTATGGCTGCCATGTCAGGAGCTAATCCAGGGATTGTAATTCAGGATACCGATGAGCCAATACTAATCGGAGAGGGGTGGTTGTTGCCTTTTGCTGGAATGATCGACGAGGTAAGAATAGCCTTGGAGGAAGCGCTGACCATCCCCGTTGTCTCGACATCGCCTGCCACCGATGTGACGAAGATTTCGGCCACGCTCAACGGCTCAGTTACCGATGATGGTGGCGAGGCATGTCAGTACAGGTTCCGCTACAAGGAGGAAAAGGGCGATTACGTCTATACGCTCTGGACCGGGTCCGTGACGACGGGGGAATCCTTCAGTGAGGCGATCAACGGCTTGAATCCCAACACCACGTACTACTTCAACGCCCAGGCTTTGAACTCCGCTGGGGAAAGCGAGTGGGGCAACGAGCAGATCTTCGTCGCCCGTCCCGGCGAGGCACCGACAGCTTCATTCAAATACGAGCCACAGAAGCCGAGGCCGGGCCAGGCCATAGTACTCGATGCGAGCAAGTCAGAGGACAAGGACGGCTGGATCGTGAGCTACGAATGGGACTTCGGCGATGGCACCTCAGCATCGACACTGTTCCCCATCTACGACGAGGGGAAAAGCTACGAAGAGCCCGGCGAATACCTCGTCACATTGACGGTCACAGACAACGAGGGTCTGGTCGGCACTACGACCTCCAAAGTCAAGGTCAAACCTAAAGAATTTATGCTTACCTTCGACGACGGGCCCATACCCGGGCATACTGATAGCATCCTACTTCAGCTTATGCACTGCAAGGTCGATGGTGACCCAGTCAGAGCGGCGTTCTTCATGGTAGGAGACCCGAATCCATTATACTACGCTCCTTATGACATCGAGTGGAGTAAAGGAAGTGTTAGGGCCCATCCGGATGCTGTCACCAGAGTCTCCGGCTTCGGACATCTCATCGGGAACCACACCCAGCATCACGCTTGGTTTCCCCAGTGGCCCTTGTTTGGCTTCTACTCTATGGAGGAATTCATCGGTGATGAAATATCCCAATGCAACAGTGAAATCAAGAAGGCTCTTCGCAGAAGCCCTCCCGGAATATTCCGGGCTCCCTACCTTCAGGAACAAGATTATCCATCGCCAATCTATGAGGTGGCGCGAGAATTGGATTTCACAGTGGTCAGTGGCGAGATAGCAGATAGTGCTTGGTCTTCTGTTTCGGAGGTGCAGGCCAAGGCGAAAGGTATACTTGAGGCATGGCAGGAAGACGAGCCTGTAGTGTTGATCTTCCATGATAACCGGTCGGTCACCTATGATCACATCGGCGAGATTGTCAGTTATCTCCAAAGTGAGGGGTATCGGCTGGTCCATTTTGACCCCGACTTAATCCCCAGGCAGACGGGCCAAGACAGACATAGAGCGCCATTGGCGATCAATTCGCCTTAGATTGCGCCGGTGGTTACCAGTCCTCAGGATCGCCATTGTGGTGGATCACGTTGCTGCGCTTGTGGTGGCCAGTCATTGGACGGGGCAGTACATTCGCTGACACGGGATAGGACTTCGCAGGCGAGACGCCCAACGGGACCGGAGATATCTGGTAGATCCTCGAAGGGAAGGACTATCCAAGGTTGTGGTGGGAGGCCGAGAATTGATTATTGATGATTTGACCCAACGGCGAAGCACGGGGCACGGATTCCAGCTACGGCTCTTGCATCGCAGACGTGCTTTGTCGGACGGTTGCTGCGAACGGGGCACCTGCCTGCGAGGGCAGCCGCGGCGTCCGGCTTTGCATTGGTCCGTATGACGAAGCGGTCGGGCGATGCAGCGCGGCCGGCAGCACCTCTTAGCTGAAGGCCTTGCGGAGCAGGGCCAGGCCCTTGGGTAAGGCGGTTTGCCAGTCCTCGTTGCCTTCGAATTCAAGCGAGACGTAGCCCTGGTAGTCGTGCTTCTTCATGATGCGGGCGATGCGTTCGTAGTCGAGGTCGAGCTTGTACCAGAGGCCGCCGCCGTAATAGGTTTTGGCCTGCATGAAGACCGTCTGGGGGGCGCACTGTTCGAGCTTGTCGTACGGGTCCTCGAGGAAGTTGCCGGTGTCGAGCAGGACCCGCAGCCAGGGCGAGTCGATGGCGTTGACGATGCGCAGCAGTCCCTCGGGCGTGCGGGCGAGGCCCCAGTGGTTCTCCAGGCCCAGGATCACGCCGCACTCTTCGGCCTTCGGCAGACACTTCTCGATGCTGTCGATGACCCACTTGAAGCCGTCCTCTTCGGTGTACCCGGGCAGGACGGGCTCGATGCCATGGTTGGCCATCAGGTCGTCAAAGCTCCTGGTCGTGCCCCACCGGCCCGTGTTGATCCGAATGATTGGGATGCCAAGACGGTAGGCGATCTCGATCTGCTTGAGGGTCAGGTCGATGTTCTTCTGCCGCCTGGCCTTGTCGGGCGAGACGAAGCCCTGGTGCGTGGACAGGCAGCACAGGTCCAGGCCGTTAATCAGCGCGCGGCGCTTGAGCTTCTGCAGATAGGCGTTGTCGTCTCTTTCCATCTGGATCAGGAGCATGTCCACGGCGTCGAAGCCGAGCCGGGCGGCCTCGTCAATGCACTTTTCCATGGGCATCTTCATGCCGTCCTTGAACCGCCAGAAGGAATAAGTCGCAACCGCAATCGGATTGCCACGCTGCGTCTTCGTTTCCGTGCCGGCCGATTTCTCCCCGGCATGACTCGCGTCACTGATTCCCGCCAATGCCGCAACGGACCCGGCGATGAATGCTCTGCGATTGACTTGTGCCATTTCCATATTCCTCCTTCTTATCTCCCGCGCTCTGCTCGGCACTGCGGGTGGCAGCCTCAAGCGAAGCTCGGGGATGGTGTCTTGCGTAAATGCACGCGACACATGCTTGCGCCCGTATAAACATGGCAGCCGGCTTCACACTCTGTGTCAGTGACGCACACTTCAGGCCATATTAGGTCAATTGCTGCGGTCTGACAAGGGCGCCGGCGCGAATTTGTGCGGCGACCTGCATGAATCGGGGCAGGGCGTGGTCGAAGAACTGCCGGTAGCTCTCGCAGAAGTGACTTTCCCGGCCGTAGTTGTCCTGTGGCGAGGGCGTCTTGCCGTTGCCTTCCGCAGCGAGGGCATCTTGGGCTTGTTCTTCTCGCGCCGGCAAGGTGCCGACGGGACGCAAGGGCGGGACGCCCTCGCCACGGGGGGCCCGGTCCTTCATGCAGCCGCCGCGACAGATGGCCAGATGCCGGCAGACCAGGCACTTGTTGGCCAGATTCTGCTTCTTACGGGCAAAGACTTTCTTCTGTGCACAGGCCGCGAGTTGCGCGATGGGTGTCTCGAAGATGTTGCCCAGCCGCCACTTCGGCTCGACGAAGAAATCGCACGGGAAGACATCGCCCGTGTGCTCGACCACGATATATTGGCTGCATTGCCGGTCGAACGTGCAGATCGTGTGTCGGCCGCCCACGCAGTAGGTCAGAATCGAGTCGAAGTCGCGGATGCTGAGCTTCTCGGGACCGAACGCCAGCCAGCGGTCGAAGATCCGGCACAGAAAGTCGCCATACTGCTTCGGCGCCACCGAAAACTCAGCGACGTTCCCGGCGCAGCCATCGCCAAGGCCTGCGGCCTTGACGCTGCCACCCATCCTTGTCCCCGGGGTTAGCTCCACGCAGGGGATGAACTGGAGGTAGCGCACGCCGAGATTGACCAGAAAATCAAAAATCTCGTCGGGATGCTCGGCGGTGAGATGATTGACGAGGGTCAGCGTGTTATACTCGACCCGGAATTCCTTCATGCGCTCGATGGCCGCCATGACGCGGTCCCACGTGCCGTGGCCGCCGAGGTCGAGCCGGTAATGGTCGTGCAACTCCTTCGGTCCGTCGATGCTGACGCCGACCAGGAACTTGCTCTCGCGCAGGAACGTGCACCATTCGGCGTTGTTCAGGAGAAGCGCGTTGGTCTGGAGCGAATTGCCGACCTCCTGGCCCGCGACGCCATACTTCTTCTGCAGCTCGACCGCCTTCCGGTAGAAATCCAGGCCCATCAGGGTCGGCTCGCCCCCCTGCCAGGCAAAGCCCGACATCGGGAACCGCAGGCCCATATAGTCCTTGACGAGCTTCTCGAGCACCTTGTCGCTCATGCGCTGGCGGCCCCGCCCCACCTCCGGCGCGCGGCACTTGTAGAAACAATACGTGCAATCGACGTTGCAGTCGGAACCGGAGGGTTTGATCAATAATGTAAACGGCTGCATGTGAGAATATCAAATGTCAGATTGTGTAGTTGTTGTCATCCTGAGCGACAGCGAAGGATCCGGCCCGGGAATGGCAAGCCACCACAGCACGCAGCCCACCCTCTGCCTACTCGATGGCCAGATGCTTCACTCCGTTCAGCATGACAAGGCAGCAACTGTCTTCAGTGTCCACACGCGGTCTCAGACCTGCAAGTGCCCATTCGCCCTTCTCTGCATTCATCTCTTGTCCACCCGCTCGATCCGCAGCGTCCAGGCGTCCTGCAACGCGGGCTTCTCGGCCTTCAGGAGTATCCGGGTCATCTGTGCGGGCCATACCGCGCCGAGCCGACCATCTTCGATCGAAATCGTTTCCAGGGTCGGCCTGAGTTTGGCCCCGTCATACAATACTTGCACGGCCACGGGAGGTTCGCCTTCGCCCACGGTTTCCAGCCGCAGCCGGCCATCTCCGTGCACCTTGACCCGGCACGGCGTCATCAGGCTCAGAGTGATTTCCCCCGCCGGCTTCTCGAGCGCGTATTCCTCGGTCACGCTCACATTCCGGCCACGATTGAGCCGAACCGTCCGCAGCCACGACTTCAGATGTGCCTGTTCGGGGTAAGCGCCGGCGATATCAAGTTGTAGCGCCGCGTGATCGTCGTCGGCGTCGTGACGGACGCTCTGCGCCGCGAATCTCCCGCCCGGGCTCTGCATCACGCCGCCGATGGTCGGCAGATTGTGGTACGCCGACCGCATCGTCCAGATCTCGTAGCGTCGCGAGCTGAAGGTTTTGCGGCTGTAGGTCTCGACGCCCACGTCGATGAGGATGGGCCGGCCGTCCACATAGACGATGAAATTGCCGACATCGTTATGATTGTGGCTCTCGGCATTGTGCCCACCCTTGGCCGCGACGAAGTAGCCGTTCGACGTCCCGCCACGGCAGCGGGCCGCCATCACCTGGATGCCGTCGAGCCAGACATCGCGCGGCAGCGGCGCCACGGCCTCGGCCGTCGTCAATTCGGCGAAGTTGAAAATCGCGGCCAAGTGCCGGCCGACCGTATAGGGGCGCCCGCCCGCGAGCCCTGTGCCGTCTTCCCGGTCCCGCGTGAAGACAAAGGCTCCGAAACCGGCGAGTTGTCCGTCGCCAAGCCGCCGGCCGTAGCGATGGACGAGTTCGCCCGGGGGATGCGCCTTCGCGGAGGCGTCGGCGAAGTTCACGAAGTAATCGCCCGCGATGTGGACGCGATAGATATAGCGACCGATTTCCTTAATAAGCGGCCGGTCGTAGACATCGACGGCCCCACCGGTGGCGCTATGGAGCAGTTCCAGGCAATCGAACAGCGACGCGCCGGCCCGGCTCCAGTAGCCGGGACCTTCGTCGCAGCCGCCGTCATCGGCATAGGCATCGAGAAAATGGTCGAGGCTCCGCGCGATCTTGGCAACCGCCCTGATGCGCCGGCCTTCGTCCGGTTCCACCAGCAGCGCGCAGGTGAGCCAGCTTGCGTTACACCACGGATTCCAGTTGTTCACGCGTCCGCCGCCGAAGCCCATCCAGCCGAAATCGTCGCGTTCCAGGCACGGCGTCAGGATGCGGCGATCAATCTCGTAGCGGATTCGCTGGCGGACCATCGGCGAGACACGGTCGAGCTGCTCGCCCAGCAGATAGTACGTCCAGGCCAGGCTTTCGCCCGTCTCGGCGGCGAACAGGTCCACGACGGGCTCGCCGGGATCGGGCAGCCCGGAGCCCGCCTTCTGCGCGCCGACGTGGGCCGGAACGCCCCAGAACGATTCCTCGCAGATGGCCCAGATGCCGTTGACGATGTCGTCGAGGAACCGTCCTTTGCCCTCGACGCATTCGGCCGCAAGCAAATGGGTCAGGGCCGAGCGGCGCCCGAAGTGCTCGTGCTCGTACCGGCTGCGATTGCCTTCGCGCGCATATTCGAGGAACAGCTTGGCGGGCAGGTCCGGCCAATCGTAGCCGAGATACTGCTCACTGTTGGCAATCAGGTCCTGGCGGACCTCGGCCGGCAAGCTCTCCCACCGCTGTCGGTCGCCCCACTTCGGCCACGGCTGCCACTGCTCCCGCGCAACCAGAACCTTCTCGACTTTCTCCTGCGGGTACAGCTCGCGGAGCTTGAATCGGCCCTGCCGTGCCGTTCCAGTGCCTGGGAGAGCCATCGCAACCAGCAAGACCAAAGCAGGAACAGTCGATTTTGCGATAGATTTTGGCATTTGCTTCACAGGAACCCCTCTCTTCCCGGATGTTGGGTAGTTTGTCATGCTGAGCGAAGCGAGGCATCCGGCCTGCGCATGCGGGAAAACCTCCCTTTCCATGGCCAGATCCTTCGGCTGCGCCTCAGGATGACAGACTGACAATTCATTATGGATGGTAGACAAGCGATTCATTATGATCGATAGCCGGCCCGGAACCTGTGCAGCTTCTCGGCCAGCTCCTTGACAAGCTCGGCATTCTCGGGGCGTTCGGCGATATTAACGTTCTCCTTGGGGTCGAGCTTCTGATCGTACAGCATACGAGCGTAAACCTTTCCGTCCTTGCCGGTCCACTCGGTATAGCAGTATCGGTCCGTGCGGACGGATTCTCCACTGTGGAACCGGCTGTGGATCGCCTGCTTCCAGGCCCGTTGCGGCTGCTTCATCAGCGGCACGAAGCTGCGGCCTTCGAGATGCTCCGGCTGCGGCACATTCGACAGCTCGCACAGCGACGGATAGATATCGACGAACTCGGTCAGCCCGTCGGTCTTTTCGCCGCGGGTGAGCCCGGGGACGCGCACGATCAGCGGGGCCCGCAGGGACGTCTGAAAGTGACAGTGTTTGCACCAGAGCGTGTGCTCGCCGAGGTTCCAGCCGTGGTCGCCCCAAAGAACGACGATCGTATTGTCACTCAGCCCGAGGCGGTCGAGCTCATTCAGCACGCGCCCGATCTGGGCGTCAGTGTAGCTGGTGCAGGCGTAGTAGCCGTGAATGAGCGTGCGGGCCATCTCTTCCGAGAGCGGGCCCTGTTTCGGGATGCCATGGTACGCTCTCAGCTCGCCCCAGTTGTGAATGGCGGCATCGGGCGCGTCCTTCGGCCGAAAAGGGTTGTCGGCCAGCTCGATCTTGTCCCGGTCGTACAGGTCCCAGTACTTCTTCGGCGCGTTAAAGGGCAGGTGTGGCTTCACGAACCCGACCGCCAGGAAGAACGGCTGGTCCATACCTTTGAGCCGATGCAGGTCCGAGATGGCCTTATCGGCGGTCGTCCCGTCCGCATAGTCGCTGTCGCCGACCTCGGCGCACTCGTAGGCGGGACCCAAGCCGCTGTCCGTGCGTCGTGCGATCGCCTTGTTCTCCTCGAGCAAATAGCCCCGGCCGCCCCATTCGCCGGAGGGCCGCCAAGCTTCCTCGCACCAGCTCCCCGCGCCGTCGTCGCGGTGATGGTAGACCTTGCCGTTGGAGATCGTGTAGTAGCCGTGGTGGCGCAGGTGACGCGGCAGGGACAGTGGCCCGCCCCAGTCCTTGTCCGCATGATGCCGGTAGCCATTGAACGAGCGGTCCCGCGTCGCGCGAATACCCGAGAGCAGACTCGCCCGCGACGCCCCGCACACCGGCGACTGACAATAGGAACGATTGAAGACGACGCCGTCGGCCGCCAGTCGGTCGATGTTGGGCGAGATCATCTGCTCGTGGCCGTAGCAGCCAAGCTGCGGCCTCAGGTCGTCCACCGCGATGAACAAGACGTTCGGCCTCTGCGGCCCACCCTGCTGCGCCTGCAGGAGACTGGGAACAGCCCAGGCAGCCGCCCCCGTGCCGAGCAGCTTCAGGAAGCTGCGACGATTACCCTGCGATCTTTGCATTTCCGGTTTCCTCTATACTGTGCATCCCATTCACAACAACATCTCGAAATGGTCGCCGGCCTGACTGACCCACTGCCGCAGCAGGGACCGGTGACGTTCAAGCTCGCTATGCGCCGACGACCGACGAGCGACGTTGACCGTCTCGCCGGGGTCGTTCTCCAGATCGAACAGTATCTCCCGATTCTCACCGTGCGAGAAGACGATGTACTTGTATCGCCTGGTCCGGAGCATGCGTCCCTTCTTTTCCAGGTGCTCGGAATCGGGCTGCAATTCCGTGACAACGAAGTCCCGGCCCGCCAGCGCCGGTCTCTCGATCAGCGGACGCAGGCTGATGCCCTCGAATCCTTCGCGCGGCGGCACGTCCGCATAATCGCACATCGTTGGCAGCACATCCAGTCCGCAGACCAAGTGCGTCGAGTCCGCCCGCCCCGCCGGTGTCACACCCTTCCAACTGACCAGGAGCGGCACGGTCGCGGGCTCCTCGTAGAGCATCAGTTTCACCACCCAGTGGTGTGCCGCGGCGCCCTCGCCGTGATCGCTGGTGAAGATGATGAGCGTGCTCTCGTCGAGACCACGCTCGCGCAGCGCCTGCAAGATGCGCCCGATTTGCCGGTCCACCTCCTCCGTGTACCGATAGTACTGGTGGAGATAGGCGCGCCACTGGGTCCGGTCCCACTGACGCGTGTAGATGTTCTCCGGCCCGTATTTCGTTCGCGTGCGGCACTCGGCAATGAACTGTGGCTCATCCGGATCGATCTCAAAATTGGCCGGCAGTGGCGGCAAGCCCTTCATGTCGGCATGGCGCCGCGGCTCCTCGCGCACCCACCAGCAGATGTCGTGCGGGTTATGCAGCGAGACCGCCAGGAGGAATGGCCAGTCGTGCCGCCGGCCGAGGAACTCGATCGCTTTATCCGTCACGGGGCCGTCGGTTTCCAGGCCCAGCCTGAACTTTGTGCCTTCGGGGACAGGCAGGTACTCGAACCCCGGAATCGGTCCCTGTGGGTACGATGCGGGCAGGTGCCATTTACCGGCCCAGGCGGTAGCGTAGCCAGCCTCGCGAAAGACCTGCCCCATGTTGGGAATGGAAGCATCGGGTACCTGATTGTTGATATTGACGCCGGTGACATGCGGCATGCGACTCGTGATGAGGCTGCTGCGGGCCGGCCCACAGACCGGGGCCGTGCAGTACGATATCTCGAAACGCACGCCCCGGGCGGCGATGGAGTCCATGTGCGGCGTGTCCAGATGCGGATTGCCATACGCACTCATGGCCCGGAGGGTCTGCTGGTCGGTCATGATAAACAGGATATTGGGGCGCTTGGTCGCCTTTGCCCGGGCGTGCCGCAGCATGCCGCCGACCCCGGCCGCGGCCCCGAGCGAGCGCAGGAAAGCGCGTCGCGTATATTTCCTTGCCCGTGTCACCCCGGCTTACCTCCCCTGCTCCTGCCCCGCCGATTCTCGCGGCCTGGGGACAACCTCGACGATGGAGACGCCGGACAGGTCGTTGCCGAGCAAGACCGGCCGGTGCCCGACGGTGAGCGAAAGCCGATTCGGGGCCAACTCGCCGCGTCGGTCCGCCCAATCACGGAAGCCCCAGCGCATCGGGTGTGCATCGTGCCCCGCCTGCCGGATGGTCACTTGCCCGGCAGGCGCCTCCGTCTCCAGAATGACCTGCTGCTCCTTGTCATCCGCAGACCACAGGGCCCAGGTATCCTCGCGGCCAACCTTGAACCGCAGGACCCAAAGATTCTCATCCTTGGTGGGTAGCCGGCCAATAAAATCCCCGTGTGCCGCGATCGGCGCGATATCGGCCAGGACGTGGTACGCGGGTTTCGGCGTCAGGTCCGGCCGCACCAGGCCGAAGTTGTCTTCGTTGTATTCAGGGTTCCACCCGTCGTCCTGAAAGTCGTACCACCACAGACCTTTGAAGGAGGGAGACTGACGGGCGAGTAAATAGAGCCGCGCCAGATAGGACGCCGAAAGCTCCGGATCGGTCCCGTGCCTGGTGACGTGCGTCGGCCAGCCCATCTCCGTCACGTAAAACGGCACGTCCTTGCCGTCGTTATACTTGCGCAGCATCGCCTGCACGCCGGTCATCCAGGCGGAGCACGCCTCGGGCCCGCGCTCGGGAAATCCAGCGCTGTAATTGTAGCTGTGGATTGAAATGGCGTCGCAGAACTCAAGGGCGCCGAGTTTCACAATCTCCTCGAGCCAGCCCCTCTTGACGGCACCGCTGGTAGAGGCCCCGGCGATTACGGCGGCGCCGGGATCAACCGCCTTGATCCGGGGATAAACGGCTTTGAGCAGCCTGAAGTAGTCCTCAGGCGAGCCGCCTTTGTTATATCGTCTTGGCAGGCCGATACCGATGTCCCACTCGTTCCAGATCTCATAGAGGCGCACGTCTTTGCCGAAGTGCCGCACGACGAACTCCGAGTAGCGGCAGAAGCCCTCGATGGCCGCCGGCGAGCGGGGCCGATCGCCGTCGTCATAAAAGCGGTTGGCATAGTCCAGGATGAGCAGGACGTTCACTCCCCGGTCGGCCGCCGTGCGGACATAGGTATCGAATCGCTGCGGCATGACAAGCCGGCCCTTCTCCCGCTCCACCGCAGCCCACGGCGCCTCATCGCGAATCGAATCGATCCCGGCCTGCTCAATGCTGTCGAGATTCAGCTCGACGACACCCTTGCCCTGGCTGAAGTGCGTGCACGTCCCGACGAGAAAGGGAGCAGTCTTCGCATGCACGGCGCCGGCCAGTGACAGAACGACGGACAGCAGCAGATATACAGCGAACCGAAGTCTTCGCATCACAAGCATCTCCTTAGCGCGTTGCCCGATATCCGAGGCCCTTTCGCAAGTCAGGCGGCAAACTGAGAGTGGATAATAACAGAAGGGCGCAAGACCCGCCACGCCTTTTCGCGCCATGATGCAGCCCACGAAAGCGGTGCGTTTGCGACTTTGTGAGGTACCAGTGGCGAATTCTTGGCAGTCAGACGGCAAGCGGGGTCTCCTCCAGGTCCACTTCTTTCGCCCTTCTTCGTTCTTCTCGGCTCCCTCTGCGGCCCGCTCGTTTTGCGTGCCTCGCGCCCCGTTTTCGGCTTGCCCTGCCGTTTGCCTGGGTCTACAGGTGTCTGAACGCCAAGCGTGATGGCCTTGGTGGCTGAGAGGCGATCATGCGCAGGTACTGGACACCGTCTCGTTCCCCGCCTTCGTCGGCGAGGACGCGAGGCCCGGGTCGCAGTACGGGAAGCGCGCTTCTGCAGGCCGTGGTTTGAACGGAGGGCTTCTTGAGAAGAAATGAGCCGCTCGGCCTGCTGGAACGTCTACAATAGGTGGAATGGTTAAGGCGTCGGAACAGATTATTGACGAGATTCTCGTCCTGGACTGCCAGGCCGGCAGGGCCCAGGCGATGGAAATCCTTGTCTCGCGATGGCACAGGCGTCTCTGGCAGCACGCCTATCGCCTCGTGGGCGATACAGACGCCGCCTGGGACATCACAAAACAGAGTTGGCTGACCATCATCAAAGGGCTCAGGAAGCTGCGCGAGCCGGCCCACTTCAAGGCCTGGGCCTACAGAATCACGACCAGCAAGGCCGTTGACTGGATACGCAAAGACCGGCGGCGGAACCACGTAACCACCGAAGCGGCCCAGGACCGGCAACGCAGGCCAGCGGCAGACGGGGATGTCAAAGAGCTGCTGGAGAAGCTGGACGTGAAAAAGAAAGCGGTCCTGAGCCTCTACTACTTCGAGCAACTCACGGTTACGGAAATCAGCGTAGTATTGAAGGTCCCCAAGGGGACGGTCAGATCGCGGCTGCACAGCGCGAGGGAAGAACTGAGACACTTGTGGCGGGAATACATCGACGAAAGACCTTCTTTTCAGGAGCTTGAACATGAACCGGGAAGAACTCAAGAAAATCATAGACAGCACGGAAAGCTATGA
>CAYFUB010000101.1:0-3454 GCA_964346195.1 uncultured Pirellulales bacterium | reverse complement strand
GAGGATGGAGTGGTCCCGCGTGCCGTTGATATTGACCACGGCCCCAATCCCGCAGGCATCGTGCTCGTACCGCGTCTCGTACAGACCCTGATTGTGCAATCGTAAACCCATCAGATTCCGTAAATTATGACCGCCATGTATCGGAGGCCCTAACCACAGTATACGGCATTAAGAGCCTTCCGCTGCGCCAGTTCTTGTAATACGAGCGATAAGCACCTCTTATCCCATTATCAGAGCACCTTATTGTGCGTACGCCATTATAGCCGGCATGGCCGCGTAGTCGCTCGACAGAATTCACGATCAACCTCCCATCCACCTGTATGTCCGCTTGCTTCTCTCCAGGCCGGGATTCTCCTTGCCTTCTGGGGTCGCCACCACCACAATGCTGCCAATCGAGATGGCAGAGAGCCTGTGGGTCCTGGCTGTTTGGATGACAGGAAAGCCAAGCTCGCATATTGGTACTCTGGAACCATTGAATTGATATGGAACAGGAAGCACAATCCGATTGCATGGCTTTTCTCGATGAGTGCGGAGATCACTCCTTGACGAGAATCGACAAGGACTTCCCCGTGTTCGTTCTTTCCTTGGTCCTCCTCAAACGAGCCGACTACATCGGAGTCATTCTTCCGACGATCAACAACCTAAAGCTGAAGTATTGGGACCACGAAGGCGTCAACCTTCATAGCCGTGACATCCGTAAAGCCGACGGACCATTCTCAATACTCCAGAATAGTGTCCGTCGAACGCAATTCCTGAAAGACCTGTCGGAATTGATGACCTCCATGCCCTACGAGTTGTTCGTGGTGGGCATCCACAAGGAACGTCTCTGTGCTCGCTACGTCAGAGCAACGAACCCCTATGAGCTGGCCCTGACATTGGTCGTCGAAAGGGTTCTGCATTGCCTGGAACAACGGCAGCAGCGAGTCTTGCCTTTGATCGCCGAGGCACGTGGTGAAAACGAAGATAATCAACTCAAGGCAACGTTCTACGATCTGATCACTCGGGGAACCGACTACGTGAGTGCGAACCGAATCCAACAATGCCGCTTCTCGCTGCAATTCCAGGACAAACGCAAGAACATCGCCGGCATCCAACTGGCAGATTTGTGTGCCCATCCATCTGCCCGACACATCTTGAAACCTGATCAACGCAATCAAGCTTACGATGTGGTCAGCAAACACATATACAGAGGTGGAGGCAAGGTCTATGGCTGGAAGGTATTTCCGTGAAACAAAAACGGACAACTCCGTTGCCAGAGTTGTCCGCCGACCGGGCATTCCCAATCCATATATAACTCTCGCTCATAGAGCCGTGAAAGTCAAGTGGAAATCCCGTTCTTCGGGAGATTTTTTCACCAAACCCATTCGGGCAAAACCGCTTGCGGCCGCATCGTATCGTTCCCGGGCTTGCCTGTATCTGTACGCCGACTCAACTCTTGGAGGCGATGATCGATGAGGAAGAACGAAATCCTGGAAGAGGTCTGGCGCAATCGGGATGAGTTCGCCAGAGAGCATAACTACGACCTCGATGCGATAGTGGCCGCACTGCAGGAAATGGAGAAGCGGCCGCTCAGCAAAGTGGTGGACCGCCGCCAGAAACCTCCTCGTAAGAATACGAAGAGACGGAAGCCATAATCCGCAACCGGGGCTTTATCATAGCACATAAAGCTTGCTTGAGGCCGCCGAAACGCCCAAAATTTTGCGAAAAAAGGGGTTGCAGAGGTCTCGGAAGACGTATATACTTTTCGCAATGCCCGCGGGCGTAGCTCAGTGGTAGAGCGTCACGTTGCCAACGTGAATGTCGTGAGTTCAAGTCTCATCGCCCGCTGTCAGGAGTTTCTCCTATGGACGGGGATCTTCACACGCACGTCTGCGTCGAGGAACCCCTATAGTATCGGCGAGGTACCGGCTAGGTGGTAGTTTGGCATTGGTCGTCGATACGTTGAAGCCCCGCGGCCACGGCGGCGGGGTCGAAAACGTTCACCTGGCTCAGGGGAAGTGTTCCCCCGAAGCCTTTTTTGTTTTGGAGGACTTCTGCAAAATGGAGATTAGGCTTACTTTGAGGAAGGAGAAATCAGCTTTGCGGTTTTTCTTTCCGAAGCGGTAGGCGCCGGATAGGTAATCGGTCGACGAGTTGTTCAAGGAAATCGCAGAACCGATTTCCTTGAATAATATAAGCCTAACCTCCATTTTGCAGAAGTCTGTCAGGAACAAACACAGTCGATGATTGTTGGGAGCGCCGCAATGGCGGAAGAGAAACAGGAAACAACGGCCTCCGGGCAAAAGGAAGGCACCCAGGAAACCGAGCAGCCGAGGACTGCGAAGAACACGGTAACGGTCGAAGAAGCCGGCCCGTGCAGGAAGAAGGTGATTGTCGAGGTCCCGGAAGAGACCATCAAGGAGATGGTCGACGAGCAGTACCGGGAGCTGCGTCGGGAGGCGCTGCTGCCGGGCTTCCGCAAGGGCCGGGCCCCCCGCCGGCTGCTGGAGAAGCGGTTCGGCAAAGAAACCGGCGAGAGCGTCAAGCTCAAAATCCTGGCCGAGGCCAGCGAGGCCGCGATCAAGGACCGGAAGCTGGACGTCCTGACGGACCCGGATGTCGATTACGAGAAGGTCGAGCTGCCCGAGGCGGGCGCGATGACGTTCGAGTTCGAGGTCGAGGTCCGGCCGGAATTCGAGCTGCCGCCGTTGGAGGGCATCCCCGTAACACGACCCAAGCTCGAAGTGACCGACGAGCAGATCGACCGCGAGATCGAGCAACTGCGGCGCTGGTCCGGCGTCTGGACGCCGCGCGAGGGCGGAACCATCGAGCGGGAAGACCAGCTCATCGCCGACGTCCGGCTGAAAGTCGAGCTGACGGAGGAAGAGAAGGCCAGGCAGGCCGCCGAGGCCGAGGGGACGGCGCCGGAGAAAGAAGCACAGGCAACCAAGATCCCCGAGTCCGAAACCAAGCTGGACAACGCCGAGATTCACGTCCGGCCGAACGGGTTCGTCGGGCCGATTCCCGTCGAGAAGCTCGACGAGCTGCTGGTCGGCGCTATCGTCGGCGACAAGAAGACGGCGACCGTCGAGGTCCCGCAAACGTTCTTCCGCGAGGAGTACCAGGGCCGGAAGGTCCAGCTCGAGATCGACATCAAGGAGGTCAAGTATCTCAAGCCCGCCGAGATGGACGAGCACTTCCTGCAGCGATTCAACGTAGAGAACGTGGATGAGCTGCGCGAGCGGATTCGCGACAATCTGCAGGAGAGAGTCGAGACCCAGGTGCGCAACGAGATGAGCGAGCAGATTTACCAGTTCCTGCTCGACAACACGAAATTCGACCTGCCGGTGGACATCGTGGCCCGGCAGGCGGGCAATATCCTGCAAAGGCAGTACATCAACCTGCTGTCGCGGGGCCTGAGCCGCCAGCAGGTTGAGGCGCCCATGGAGCAACTCCGGGCCGGCAGCGAAGAACA
>CAYFUB010000100.1:0-2253 GCA_964346195.1 uncultured Pirellulales bacterium | reverse complement strand
CAACCAAGGGACTCAGTTTTGCCACGCTACGTTACTCCTTTGACCGCCAAAGCACAGGATCTTGCCATCCGTCAGGGTTACGATGACCCGGCCGGCCGCGTCCACGGCCAGACCCCACGGCACGGGCGGCTGAGGCAGCGGCTGCTTCCAGCGCACCTGCCCGTCGGCCGGATTCACGGCGATCAGTTCCGCGTCGGTGCCCAGCAGGACCGTATTATCACAGACGGCCATCGCATACGCCTTCTTGCACTCCAGCGACCACGCGGGTTTACCCGGGGGAGCGATCCGGCCCCAATTGACCTGGAACCGATTGCCCGGATTCGCGAGCTTACGGGCGAAACCTTCACGGTCGAAGTCGGCGAAGCCCATCAGCCTCTGCACGCGCTCGTCCGACGTCCACACGATCGATACGTCGTTGCCCGGCGCCGGGGAGGCCATGAAGACCCGGTTGAACACGGTGGCATCATAGACATCCCAGGCCGGATGGCCGTAGAACGGTTTGCCGCAGACAACCACCTGGTCGGCCAGCAAGGACAACTCCCAGCCGCGCGGACTGCGCGAGGTGCACTCCGCCAACTGGGTGCCGTCGTTCAGGCACCGCCCCGTCGCGGCATCGTAGATGGCGGGCGAAATCGACGTCCCGCCGGCCAGATATAGCTTCCCATCGTGCAGCAGCAGATGTCCCTGGACGCTCACACCGGTGTGGGCCTGCTCGTCGATATGGCCTGAGGTACTGTTATGCCACTTCACCTCGCCGGTCCGGGCGTCCAGTGCATAGACGTAGGTTCCATCATAGTTCGCGATCCCGGCGGCTGCGTAGGCGACGCCGTCCTGCACAAGAACGCCGGTAGCTACGGGCCACGTGGACATCAAAGAGCCGTAGACAGGGATCAGCCGCTCGGCCGGGGCGGCGCGGAACCGCCACAGCAACCGGCCGGTCTTCGCCTCATAGCTGTACACCCAGCCGTCGCCGGACCCGACGAAAGCGCGTCCTTCCCAGATGGTCGGCGGCATGCGAATGGCCCCGCCCGTATACGCTTTCCACCGCACCGCGCCCGTGCGGGCGTCGATGGCTCGCACGACGCCGTCCGCCCCGCCTGTGAAAGCCAGGCCTCCGGCAGTCACCGGCGCCGTCACGCGCGGCAGACCCGGGACGGTGGACGCCCGAATGTCGTATTCCCAAAGAAGGCCGGCCTTCTCCGGCATGGCCGCCGCGGCTTTCGCACTACAGACGTTATCCGCGCGAAAGCTCGGCCAGTCACCGGGCGAGACAGCCAGATCAGCCACCTGCGGTGGACCGCCGCCTTTCTCGAAGCGTCCGGCCTGCACGACATCAGGAGTGAAGTCGAAGTCCCCCGCCGGGCCGAGGCATGTAATCCCATAGAGCGTCAACTGACAATCGCAGACGGAGGGCCACCAGTACAGCAGCCCGTTGGCGATGGTCACGCCTTCCTGACAGACCGGACGCATCGGCGATATCCATTGCGGCCGCAGCGAGGCCAGGTCCAGACGGACGGACCCGCCCTCCGCCCGGAAGAAAATCGCATCGGCGGAGCCCGTCGGACGGGTGCAGGCGCGACGAGGCTTGGCAATCTCAGCCAGCACCTTGCCGGTCAGCGGGTCGAACTTCAGGCTCGGATGCTTGTCGATCTGGCCGCTGATGCCGTACAGCCCGTCGTCACGCAGAACGAGCTGGAAATTGCTGTATGGATGCTCCCACAAGATGCTGCCGTCCTGTGCCGAAACGGCGAGTAGCTTGCCGATGGGCGGTCCGGCGAAGTAGAGGGCCTTGTCGCTGCACTTGAGGTAGCAGGTCGTCCGCCAGTTCGTGCGCCAGTCCTGGCGGTTCTGGTACTCGCCCAGTGATTGGAAGAGTTCGGGGGCGTTATCGGGGGTCCTTCGCCAAAGCGGCTGCCCGGTTTTGGCGTCGAGACAGGCGAGGTAGCGGCCGAAACTGAAACAGTAGATGCGGCCGTTCTTCATGCAGATGGCCCGACCGTCGATCGGCTCGTCTTCCCGATGGCTCCAGAGGACCTTCTTCGTCTTCGGGTCGATGGCCAGGACGTTACGGCCGTAGCCCCAGGGTTGCTGAGGTTGATTCCAGCCCTCCGAGATAGGATCCCAGGGCCAGCCATGCGTGTTGCGTTTCCATCGCTTCGTCGAATCGCTCTGCTCCGGCTCGCCCATCATGGCATAGAGCACGCCGTCCTCCAGCGCCATCCACTTCCAGAACGTGCCGCCAGCGGCATCGAC
>CAYFUB010000099.1:0-11465 GCA_964346195.1 uncultured Pirellulales bacterium | reverse complement strand
TGCAGGGGGACCGGCTCCAGACCTCGCAACTGAACGTCAAAGCCAACCTGACACAGGCCAAGGACGTGGTCAAAATCGATCAGTTGAACGTGGAAACCGACTGGGCCACCCTCTCGGCGCCGGGCGCACTCCCCAAGACGCCGCACTCGCTGGCCCAACTCCTGGAGAGCGGCTCGGCGTACGACGTGAGAGGCAACTTCGATGTGGACCTCGCCGCCGTTCTCTCGCAGATGCCCAACACCCTCGGCGTCCGGGAGGGCATGGAAATCACCGGCGGCCGAGCCACCGGAACCATTGACACGGTTACTGAACCCGGTCGCGCCACCCTCATCGCCAAGGCCCAGGTCGCCGGCCTGGCAGGAACCGCGGACGGTAAGAAACTCGATCTGAGCGAGCCGGTGCTGGCCACCGCACGACTGTCTTCCGACGATCAGGGGGCACAACTCGAGAGCCTGAATGTCTCGGCACCGTTCGCGAAGATCAACGCCAGCGGCAGTTTCAAGCAGATCAAGTACGACGGCCAGGTCGATCTGGCCGCCCTCCAGTCGGAACTGGGCCCCTTCATCAACCTAGGCGACTATGAGATCGCCGGCCAGATGACGACGCAGGGGCAGGTTTCGATTCAGGAGAAAGCCACCGATATCTCCGGTTCGCTCTCGGCCCGGCAGGTCGTCCTGGCGGCGCCCGACGGCAACAGTGTCTCCGAGCCGCAGGCCGACATCGACTTCGCGGTGGGCCTTATCAAGGACAAGCAGGTCCTCGCAATCGATGCGCTCAAGGCCGATGCCAGCTTCGGGACCATCAGCATCAAAGACGCCACCATCCCGATGGGACGCGGTTCCCCGGCCCCGATGAACCTCGCCGTCACCGCGCGCGACGTGGACCTGGGTCGGCTCAAGCCCTATGCGGTGTTCTTTGTCGGCTTCCCGCAGGAGCTTGCGCTCGGCGGAATCGCACAATCACAGGTCGACGTGACGAAAGAGAAAGGCGCTTACCACATCTCCTCCGATGCCACGAGAATCCAGGACTTCCGGCTGGTCTCGCCCCAAAAGGAAGCCTTCGAGCAGAAGCAGGTGACGGCGGTCTTCAACGTTTACGTCGACCCCAACCGCAGGGAGATCGATGTCGAGGACCTGCAGATCCAGAGCCCGCAGATGAGAATCAGATTCAGCGAGCTCAACCGAACGAGCCAGAACGACACGGCCAAGGTGCAGGGCGAACTCGACGGCCAGGTGGATTGGGCGGCGGTCGGTCAGGCAGTCTCCCTCTTCCTGCCGGACCGGCTCGACATGGCCGGCCGGAGGCAGGTGGCGATCAATTTCACGAGCACGTATCCCATCGAGGACCCGAACGGCCTGCTGGCCAACCTGGACAGCCGGGCATCGCTCGGCTTCGACCGGGCGCAATACGTGGGATTCAACGTCGGCCCCACGGACGTGAACATTGTCGTAGAGAACGGCCTGATGAGAATCGGGCCGCTCTCCACCACCGTCAACAACGGCACGCTGAATTTCGTCGGCCGGGCCAACCTCGCACAAACGCCCGCGCTGTTGACGGTTCCTGCCCCGGTGTCTCTGTTCAAGGGAATCGAGATCAACGAACAGACCACGGAGAAGCTGCTCAAGTACGTCAATCCCATCTTTGCCGACGCGGTCAGTGTCACCGGGATCGCCGGCTTCGAGCTGCAAGAGCTGGCAATCCCCCTGACGGGCGGCAACACGGGTGCGCGACTCGTCGGCACCCTGTCGATCGACCAGCTTCAGCTTGGCGCCTCCACGCTGCTCAATCAAATCGTCGGCGCGTTCGGGGAATCGGTTCGCGGGCAGACGCTGACCGTCCGGCCGACCAAAATTGCCTTGCAGGACGGTGTGGTGCGATATGATAATATGCAGGTCGATGTTGGCGATAATCCGGTCAACTTCAGCGGGGCCGTCGGCCCGAATGGAATATTGGATATGACGGTTGTCCTGCCTTATACCATCGAGGGCCGCACCGTGCGGGTGGGAGAGGAAGGGCGGGCCGGCCCACGGATTGCCCTGCCCCTGACCGGCACGATCGAGAAACCGGAGTTGAATCTCAAGAAACTGCCTGAAACCTTGCTCAAGGAACAGATCCTTAAGGGACTCGAGGATATTCTCAAGCGACGCTGACCGATGAGAACATTGAAGGACCTGCTAAGCACGCCCACCGCCAGGCTCGGCCGCTTCGGCCGGTTCGTGGTCTTTCAGTATCGGCTCTGGTCCCACTGCCTGGGACTCCTGAACAAGAACAACGCCGCCCAACTGGCGGCCGCCCTGTCCTACTACACCATCTTCGGGATCGTCCCGCTGGCCATCGTCGTCGTGCTGATTTTCCACTCCGTGCCCGGATTCTCCAAGACCGGCGAACAACTCAAGAAAATCACTTACAACGAGCTGCGCCTGACGCGAATCGAGTATCCCAATCCGGATAATCCCGAGGAGCATGTCGTGCTGACGGAGTATCTGGATGAGGCTATCAACCGCTTCTTCGGCGGTCTGAGCAAGGGTTCGCTCGGCCTGGCCAGTGCCGTGCTGGTGGTCTGGGCGGCCATCCGCCTGCTGTCCCTGATCGAAAGCGCCTTTAACCGCATGTGGTATGTTCCCAAGGGTCGCCGGTTTCTGCACCGGGTGATCAATTACTGGGCCCTGTTGACGCTCGTTCCGCTGCTGCTCGGCGTCGGACTCTACGCCACCACGAAATACGCCGTGCTGCAGAGAATCGAAACCGGCGTCTTGACGGCATTGAGTCCTTTCGTCTCGTACATGGTGTCCATGCTGGCGCTTTTTCTTCTCTATCTGGTGATGCCCAACGCGAAGGTGCAGGCCGGCGCGGCCATCTGGGGCGCGACGGTGGCGGCGCTGGTCTGGAGCTTTGCCCGGTGGGGCTTCGGCGTGTACGTCGTGAAGCTCATTCCCTACAGCACGATCTACGGCGTCCTGGGCCTGATCCCGCTGGGCGTCTTCTGGATTTACATCACCTGGTTGATCGTCCTGTTCGGGCTGGAGTTGACGTTTGCGACGCAGCATTTCGAGACGCTGGAGGCGGCGGAGGTTCGCAAGACCCAGGAGGCGGAGGGTCGGTTCATCGCCAACGACATGACGGGCATCGCCGTCACGCGAGAGATCGCCGCGGCGTTCGAGAGCGGTCGAACTCCCGTTTCGACCGACGATATCTGCAGCCGGCTCGACATACCCGGCGAGTTCGGGCAAAAGCTTCTGGACGAGCTTGTCGACCGGGGCCTGCTCGCCAAGGCATCCGAGCCGAAAGCGGGCTACCTGCTCGCCAGGGACCCCGAGCACATCAGATTATCTGATATCACCGACGCCGTGGCAGCCGCCTCCTTCGCCCAGCCCCACCTCGACGAACACAGCAGCCTGCATCAGATCGTGCAGGCGCAGCGTGTCCTGCTGGCAGATCACAATCTCAAAGAGATCATCGACGTCCAACCTGCGTCACAAGAGGCGCTGCAGCCCGGCGAAGACTCCCGCGAAAAGGACAGCCCTCACGAAAGCCTGACATCGGGTCCATCGGACGCGTAGGTCGTATCCAGCATGATCGAATTCTGTCGTCCTGAACGAAGCGCAGCGCAGTGAAGGATCCGGGCTGCGAACGGCGAAACGTCTCTTCCAGGGGCCAGATCCTTCGGCTTCGCCTCAGGATGACGGAGTCTGTGCCGCGCAAGAACCTCCCATAATCCGTATTACTCGCTCTTGACAGATACGGGCCGACTCATGGTTTCCTTGAAGCGTCCCAGCTCGTAGTGGCAGTCCAGCCAGAGCGCCGGCTCGATTGGCGCCGTTCTATCTCGCCCAGCCCGCCCAAGGCGCACGGTAGTTTTCGGTGTAACCGTCAGATCCACATGAGCCGTTCCACCCCTATCCGGAATCGTCATGGTCTGAGAACCCGGCAGTTGATAACTCTCTGTATCGCCGCGCACCTCGATGGTCAGTTTGGTCCCGCCGGCCACCGACGGCACGTTGAAAGCGACAGGCAGGGTGTACGGCTGGTCCTTCTGGGGCTTATTCGGCAGAACGACCGCGAGGCTGTCGTACAGCAGCCGGTGGAGTTGGAGGCCGCCCATCGGCACAGCCGTCGAGCGGTATTGCTGGTCGAGACGACCGCCCTTTTTCGTGATTTCGAGATGGTCGATGACCTGCCCCTCCGTGTCGATAGTGTCCATGGTGAGCTTGTCGCCTTTGATGTGGAACAGGCAGAAATGATAGACCGCCTTGGCATAAACATGATGGGCCGAGGGCTCCACAGGATACAGCGGGGCCCCGCCGCCGCCGGCGGTGATATACGTCACGCAGTTGCCCTGCCCCGGCGGCTCAGCCGGCCGAAAACGCTCGTACTGGTGGGAATGGCCCGTTATCACAAAATCAATCCCCGGCGCCGTGAAGGCGGGCAGCGCCTCCCCCTGCCGCCAATTGGACCAATGGCCCCCGAAATTTACGCTGGGCACATGGTAGCTGACGAATTTCCACCGGGCTGCGCTCGCGCCGGCATCCTCGGCGATCTGAGCGACAAGCCGCTCGTGATTCACCCCGCGGGAGACATTGTCGGCACAGAAGTAATGCAGCGGGCCGCAGTCAAATCCAAAGTCATTGCCGGCGCCGGGCGGAACGAGCAGCTTCTCGTAGGTACCGTTGCTCCCTTCGTGATTGCCCTTGGCGATGTAGACTGGGACCCTCTCCATCAGTCCTTTCAAGGGTGCAAAGAACTGCGGGCCCCATTGCCGGTAGTCATCGCCGCGGGAGACCAGGTCACCGCCGTTGACGATGAAAGCGACATCATGTTTCATCATCTGCTCGACCAGGCGCCGGTGTATGTTCACCTGCGTTCGGCTGTCGCCATAGACAATGAAGCGAACCTCATCCGTTGAACGCGGAACGGTGCGAAACTGGTAGACCTCGCTCCGCAGGTCCGGCCCGACGACCCGGTACGAATACGTCCGCCCGGGCTTGAGGTCTTTGAGCCAGGCCTTGTGAATATATACGGTCTTCTGCGCCAGCGGCAGTAGCCCGGTGCCGTAGGTGACTTCCTCTTCGCTGCTCTCCGAACAGGTATCGAGATTGCCCCTTTCACCGTAGCGCACCTGACACGGCCCCCGGGTCTCGGTCTCCCACATCAGGGCCGCCCGGTCCCGGCACACGCGCAACAAGCAGGGTCCTTTGGTGATCTTGCCTTGTACGGCTTCGACCTGTGCCTGCGGCCGGTAGGCACAACTCGATGCTATCGCCGCCAGGACAAAGGCGGTTAGTGGCGGAAGCAGTCGCCGCACGCTGGTGTTTCGTTCACTGACGGTCCCGTCTCGGCACGATCGTCTTGGCTGCACGTTTCCCTTTCTCCAACATAAGACCATAAAGAGACTGAGAAACCACCTCAAAACGGCAATGTCATTCTGAGCGAAGCGAAGAATCCGGGCTACGAACTTGAGGAACCTCTCTTTCGGTGGCCAGATGGTTCGCTCCGCTCACCATGACGAACCAAAATGCCGTTTTGCGACAGTTTCTAAGCCTCACTTGTCAGCCTTGCTGCCTGTAGCGCAATGAAGTAGAGTCCGAAACCGAGCATCGCCGCGGCACAGATGGCCAGTACGAGGCGCTGGCCCTTCGGGCCCAGGAGCACCGAACCCTGGAAGCTGGCCCAGGACAGGGCCGTCAGCCAGACCAGGTCACACGACCAGTGGGCCAGCGCGAACAGAACGAAGGCCCAGACGCCGAATCCTTTGGCGGTGGTGATCAGGGTCAGGCCGACGCTGGCCCACCAGATCAGGAAGTAAGGGTTCCCCGCCGACAGAAGAAACCCGGTTGCCAGCGGGCCGCCGCGTGTCGCCGGCGCTTCCTCAGTCCCGGCCCTCCCAAGCCCCCGGAACATTTGAACGCCCATGAAGATCAGCACACCCCCGCCGATCAGACCGATGGCGATACTGACGGACGGCAACGTCAGCAGCCTGCCAACGCCGAAAATGAGCAAGACCATCAGCGGAAACTCAATGATTCCATGGCCGATAGCTATCAGTGTTCCGGCGAAACGGTGCCGGGAGCCCATCCCGATGGCGGCCGCCGTCACCGGCCCCGGCGCCAGAGCACCCGACAGTGATATCCCAATGACGCTCAAGAGGAATTGCAGCAAATTCATGCAAATAACCGTCTATTCCCCAATGATTTTGACGAGGACGCGTTTCTTGCGCCGGCCGTCGAACTCGCCGTAGAAGATCTGCTCCCACGGGCCGAAGTCGAGCTTGCCACCGGTCACGGCCACCACGACCTCGCGTCCCATGACGGTGCGCTTCAGGTGGGCATCGGCATTGTCCTCGGCAGTATTGTGCCGGTATTGGCTGTAGGGCTTCTCCGGGGCCAGCTTCTCCAGCCAGGTCTCGAAATCCTGATGGAGGCCGGACTCATCGTCGTTGATGAAGACGCTCGCCGTGATGTGCATGGCGTTGCATAGCACCAAGCCCTCCTGAATGCCGCTTTCCTCGAGGCATTGCTCGACCTCAGAGGTAATATTGATGAACTCCCGCCGGTGCCGGGTATTGAACCAGAGCTCTTTCCTGTGGCTTTTCATGAAACAACCTTTCCTGTGTTTGGCGGTCGAAACGCCGTTACACGATGAGAGTATCCAACGATGGCGATTCTAACACGTTTCCCAGCAGGGCGAAATAACTCCTTGCAGATTGGCCCGACCCTGCCTATCCTGTCTGTCGTATTCACAGGAAGAGATCAGAGCTTCAAGTTACGGTCGTCTCGGGGGTCAGAACATGCAGAAGAAGACGATATTCTGGGACGTGGACACGCAGTTCGATTTCATGAAGCCCCAGGGCGCGCTCTATGTCCCGGGGGCCGAGGGCATTATCGACAGGGTCAGCGAGGTTCGCCGGTTCGCGCTGGACAACGGCTATTCCATTCTCTCCGATGTCGATTGGCACCGGATGGACAACCCGGAGATATCGGAGCAGCCCGACATGAAGACCACTTTTCCGCCCCACTGCATGGCGGGCCGGCCCGGCAGCGAGAGGGTCGGGTACCTGGGAGAGGTTCCAATCGATTACGTCGAGATCGACGAGGTCCACATGGATGAACTGCGGAAGCTCGTGCAGAAGGGGCAATTCCACATCGTGATCAGAAAAGAGAGCCTCAATGTCTTCGACAATCCCAACACCCACAAACTGGTGGATATGGTCAAGCCCGAGCACGTGGTCGCTTTTGGCGTCGCCCTGGACTGCTGCGTATACTATGTGCTCACGGAGCTTGCGAAACACAAAGGCGTAAAGCTGTCGTTGCTGAAGGACGCGACGAAGGGCCTGCAGACACGGCCCGAGGAGGAGGTATACGACGAGCTGCGCAAGGCAGGCGTCGAGATCACGACGTTCGAAGAGATCAAAGACCGGTTGTCGGTTGCGCAGCGGGTTTCGCCAGACGTCCGACGGTCGCCGTAACGAGCGGCGCGACCGTTAGACGACGGACGAGGGGTACAGCATGTGGCTGATCAAGGATACGCCGGCGCTTTTCACGGACTTCTACGAGCTGACGATGGCCCAGGTCTATTTCCGCAAGGGCATGGGTCAGACCGCGTACTTCGAGGTATTCGTCCGGCATTTGCCCGAGCACTGGGGCTTCTTCGTAATGGCCGGCCTGCCGGAGGTCCAAAGCTATCTGCAGGAATTCCGATTCTCTCAAGAAGACATCGGATACTTGCACTCGCTGGGGACTTTCGAGGCGGATTTTCTGGACTACCTGGCGGCGCTGGAGTTGCGGGTCAATATTCGGGCGCTGCCGGAGGGCACCGTGTTCTTCCCGAACGAGCCGATCATGGAGGTCAGCGGCCCAATCCTGCACGCTCAATTGCTGGAAAGCTATATCCTGAATATCCTGGGCTTTTCCATCATCGAGGCGACTCTGGCCGCCAGGACCATGCGCGCGGCCCAGGGCATTCCCGTCGTGGACTTCGGTTTGCGCCGCTGCCAGGGACCGATCTCTTCACTACGCGCCGCTCGCGGTGCCCAGATGGCCGGCTTCAAAGCGACCAGTAATGTCTTTGCAGCCCGCCTGCTGGATTTCCCGCCCTCCGGGACGATGGCCCATTCGTTCATCGAGGCCCACGAGTCCGAGGAGCAGGCCTTTCGCGCCTACGCCGAGCGGTATGGCGAGAAAGCGATCCTGCTGGTCGACACCTACGACAGCACCGAAGGAATCAGAACCGCCGCCCAGGTAGCAAAAGACTTTCTGGCCAGAGGCACCAGGATACACGGCATCCGGCTGGACAGCGGCGATATCGTCGAGTTGAGCAAGTTCGCCCGGCAGCACTTCCAGAAAGAAGGTCTTGCCTTCCTGACGGTCTTTGCCAGCGGCGACCTGGACGAATTCCGGATCGCCGACCTGCTGGCCGCCGGCGCCGAGATCGACGGCATCGGCATCGGCACCCGTTTTGCCGTCTCCCGGCACGCCCCGGCCATCGGTATCGTCTACAAAATTGTCCAATACGGCGACCGGCCCCTGTACAAAATTTCGCCCGAAAAGGCGACACGTCCGGGTCGCAAGACCATCGTCCGGAGGGGCAGCAAGGTCTACGAGAAGGACGTTGTCAGACCCCTGGACCCAAACGCCGATGACCTGCTCCAGCCCTTCACATCCGCCGAGCCGATGCCTGTGATCCAACGACGACTCGCGAACGAGCTGGCCCATCTGCCTGCTCCGATGAAGGCGGTCCGGAAACCCGGTCGCTATCCGGTGGAATTCGCATAGACTGTCGGCCACGATGGTGCGGAATCGCGTGACAGGAATTCCATTCTTGACATCGTGCACCTCACGCGATAGGATGTCACTTGGAGTCCCAAGTTACCAAAAGCTGTCACAGGCCTTAGGAGATGCCCAATGCTGGACAAGAAAGCCGACCTGGCAGGTCCTGGAATCGGCGACTATGCCGAACTCGAGAAAGTCCTTCCGCGCGACTACTGCTCTCTCTTGTCGCCCCGGGAAACGCAGATTGCCACCTACGCCGCCAAGGACTACATCGAACAGAATCTCTGCCAGGAGCTGAATCTCATTCGCGTCACCGTCCCGCTGATCGTGGATGTCAGCAGCGGCGTCAATGACTACCTCGACCGCGACGGCTCGCGCACCCCCATCCGGTTTCACATCTCCAACGACCGCGACAGGAATCCCGTCGATGCCGAGGTCGTCCAGGCCGCGACCAAGTGGAAGCGCATGGCCCTCAAACAGTTCGGCATGCAGCCGGGCGAGGGCCTGCTCACGGACATGCGGGCCGTCCGTAAAGACTACTTCCTCGACCACGACCACAGCGCCTACGTGGACCAGTGGGACTGGGAGCTGGCCATCACCCGCGACCAGCGCAACCTCATCTTCCTGAAAGAAGTCGTGCGGGAGATTTGGAAAGTGCTCAAAGGCGCGGAGACGCACGTGCAGCAACTGTTCCCGCAGTTGAAGACGGACAAGTACTCGGACCTGCCGGAGGAACTCACCTTCCTGCACGCGGAAGAAATCCTGGATAGATATCCCGATCTGCCACGCAAGCAGCGGGAGACGAAGATCGTCCAGGAATACCCGGCCGTGTTCATCATCGGCATCGGCTGGGTGCTCCGAGACGGCTATCCTCACGAGATGCGCGCCGCCGACTATGACGACTGGGTCACGGAGACTACCCACAACGAAGACCAGATGATGCATGGCCTCAACGGCGACATTCTCGTCTGGAACCCGGTGACGCAGCGACGACATGAGCTCACCTCCATGGGCATCCGCGTCACGGCCGAATCCCTGCGCAAACAGCTTGAGATCTCCGGCCAACTGGATTTCCTCAAGCTGCCCTACCATCAGGCGATCCTGAACGACCACATTCCGCTGAGCATCGGCGGCGGCATCGGTCAGTCTCGAACGTTCATGCTGCTTCTGAAGAAGGCGCATCTCGGCGAAGTCAGCGCCGCAGTCTGGCCCCAAGTCCTCAAGGACATGTGCAGAAAGAAAAACATTCACGTAATCGAATAGGTCACCGTCCACATCAGAGGATTTGAGATCCTTGAGGGTGAGGCCACAGAGTAATCAGGCAAGCAGTTTCCTGTAGACCTCCTCGATGGTATCGACCATCGTGTCGGGTGCGAATTTCGTTTTGACGGATTCGCGGCCGGCTTGGCCGAGCCTCTCGCGGAGCGCTCTGTCCTGAATCAGCTCGGCGCAGGCCTCGATGAGTTGGTGAACGTTCTTGGGCTCGATGAGGCGGCCGGTGTTGTCGTTGACGACCTCGCGGGCGCCGTCCACGTCGAAAGAAATCGCGGGCCGGGCGCAGAGCATCGCCTGGGGAAGTGTGCGGGCCAGGCCCTCGCGCAGCGAGCAATGGACGAGGATGTCGGAAGACTGGATGGCCAGCGGGATTCGCTCCGGGGACATCAGGCCGGTGAATCGGAAGCGTTCGACCAGGCCGAGATTCTGGATTTGCTCCTTGTGCACATCGGCCAGATTGCCGTCTCCGACGAACAGCCAGAGCACGTTATCGAACCGCCTGGCCAACTCCCGGGCCGATGCAATGATGTAATCGTGGCCCTTGAGCTCGAACAGACGGGCGATAGTGACCAGAACCACCGCGTCCTCCGGGATGCCGTACTTGCGCCGAAATTCGCTGCGCTGTTCCGGCGGGATGGGAGTCAGGAACTGCTCTTCGTCGATGGCGGAGTAGGCGGTGACGTAGGGCTTGTCCACACCGATGCCTTCGGCCTTGTTCTGTTCGGTCATGGCGTCGGCGACACTGATGAAATAGTCCGTTCGCTTGGCGGCGGCCTTCTCGATGGCGATGTACAGTCGGTTCTGCCAGGGGCCCTGGTACGGATGAAAGGACAGCCCGTGAAGCGAGTGGACGACTACGGGGCGAAGGACCGGCGTCGTGGCGCGGGCATCCCGCCCTTGTATCTCACTGCCTGGCGCCGGCAGGATGCCGGCGCGACGCAAGGCCGGGACGGCCCTGCCACGGGGGTCCCATTCGCCCTTCAGCGACCAGGCGGCGTAGCGGCCCAGGATACCGGCCTTCGCGCTGTGCGTATGGACGATGTCCGGCTCCAGCTCGCGCAGCCATCCCTTGATCTTGGCGTAGCTGATGGAGTCCTTGACGGGCTCGATCGCGCGGCGCATCTGGTCCACGACAATCGTCCGGTACTTCTGGCCCTTCGTCTGATCGAAGAGCTGCCCCTCCGGGCCGATGGCAGGGCCGGTGATGAGCGTGACCTCGTGCCCCCGCTCGGCCAGGAGCCGGCACGTGATTAGTGTGTTCTCCTGCGCGCCTCCGAGGATCAGCCGTGTTATGATGTGGACGATCTTCATTTCAGAGTACAAGCCAAATAGGACCGATAAGACCTATCTGCTCCAGGACAACCATTCCCCAACAAACTGTAAATAGTAAATCGTCAATCGTCAATCCCACGGGTCGATGCCCCA
>CAYFUB010000098.1:0-7271 GCA_964346195.1 uncultured Pirellulales bacterium | reverse complement strand
CCGCTGGCGGCGCTGGGCCTGGCCCGGCGCAGGCTGTCCGCCGCCGTCCCGGACCTGGTTTTCGGTGGCATCGACACGGGCCTGCTCGTGATCCCCGCGTTGGCCGGCTGTCTCTTCGGCAGCGGCCTGGTCCTGACCATCGCCCTGCTCCTCGGCGTCAGCCTCCAGACCGCCTGAACACCTCGCGAGTCCGCAGACACTGTCCCTCTCAACTGTCAGTTGCCCCCATCCTCAGTGGCCCATTCAACCGGATAGATGGTAACCCCACGCCCGGCAAACGGTTCACTGCCCGCGGCGGCCTCTAACTGACGCAACATGTGTGAAATCTGGTTTTGGTAAGTGACCACACGCCCTGGAAGCTCCTCCCTTTCTTTGACAGCGTTTGCGAGCGACTCTTTCAGATCGAGAAAGCGGTTCGCCTCTGCATGAAGTTGTGTGGCCATCGTTTTTTGCGCCTCCGCGCCCTGCAAGGCGATTGATTCTTCTATGAACATCGCCCTCAGCTTCGAGGCTTCAGGCAAGGTTTCCCCTGTCAACCGCTGCTGTTTCTGAATGGCCTCAATCCGGGCCCGTATGCCGGCGATATCCACCTCCGCCGCGTTGAGCATGCGATCGAGTTCCGCGATCGCTTCCACTGCCTCTTTGTCCGTCCGATATGGGACTTCCTGTTTCAATCCGTTCAGCGTTCGCTCCAGACCTTCAATCAATTTCGGCAATTCGCGCAGCCGCTCCTCGGCATCGGCAATCTGCCGTTTCCTCTCGGCCATACGTTCCCTGTATTCATCCATTTCGCGACGCCATTCCTCCACGGCAAAGCGGACACAAGCTTCGGCCATTTCTTTGGCATCCTCCAGGGTCATCGCGTACAGCAGTAACTGCCGGGGTCTGGTCGTGACGTATGAACTCTCGTAGTGTAGCAGCCCCGAAGTAGCCTTGAGGAACTTCTTCTGCGCTGCCGAGATTTCTGCGTGACGCAGGGCAAAGTCAACAAACTGGCGCGCCGTGGGCCGTCCAGGCCTTATGTAATGCCTGACGCTGTCCTCTAAAGAAATGCCGGCGGCGTAGGCAGGTTTTAGTGAGGCAAACGCCTGGAGCGCCGGGTCTGCCGGGTAGCGAGATAAAAAGGGTCCAAGCGCTTCCGGCTGGAGTTTGAATTCGAGAGGAAGGTTGCTGTCATTGGGTTCGCTTGCCAACACGACCGGGCGCCCGGCCAGAAGGATTGCGATAGCCGTGAAACAGATCTTCATGTGTGTAGTCATTGTATGCCTCCCAAGCGTGAGCTGTGTTGGGCTCGGATGCTTTCGGCCGCCGGGGTCCCGGCGTACCCTTGCAGGATGAACTGGTATTGCCGTTCGACGACGGCCTCGGTGCCCTCGCAGCGGGCGAGAATCCGCGTGGCCGCCAGCAGTTCGGCGGCAGCGCCCGCCCGGGCAATCTGCCACTCCACTTCTTCGAACGGAATCGATGGCTGCGGCGAATGACGATGGGGCATAGTGAGCATGAGAGTCGAGGCCGCGATAAGGATACTTGCCGCGACAGCGTAGAACCGGACGCGACGGAACCTCCGCACGGGTGCGGGCTGTGTCCCAGATTCGCCATCGCCCAGATTGTCAGACCAGATGACTTTCGCCAGTCCGAGCGACCGCTCCAGCGTCTGTGCTGTCTGCCGGCAGCCCTCGCAGGCGGCCAGATGCTGCGCCACCGTGCGGGCCTCGTCCTTCGGCAGTTCGCCATCGACATAATCGACGATTCTGTCTGAGTATTCCTTGCATGCCATCTTCATCATGGCTCCACACCTCGCTGCAAGAGCTTGCCGGCGAGGATCATGCGCGCCTCGCGGAGCCGGCCGCGCACCGTCGAGGCGTTCCATCCCATAATCTCGGCGATTTCGCCAGAGGTCAGGTCACAGAAGTACCGCAGGACCATGACCGGCAGCAGGGACGGGTCGAGTTCCACGAGCGTCCGCCGGACGACTTCGAGCTCCTCGCTCAAACTCACGCGCTCGGCCACGTCCGGACCACCGGCCAGGTCGTCCGCCGCCTCGGGATGCCGCCGGAGAATCCGGGCCGTGCCGTGCCGGAAGCGCCGGCGGTGCTCGGTCAGGCACTGATTTACAGTCACCCTGATCAGCCATCGCATCATGCTGCTTTCGTCCTCGAACGTTGCTTCGTGTCGCAACACTTGGATCGAAACGTCCTGAAGAACGTCCTCGGCATCCGTGCCGTCCATGCCCATCCCGGCAGCGAGCCGTCTCAGACGCGCCCGCTCTTGCAGGAACAGACTCACTAGGCGCGTCTCCGGGGCGTCGGAACTCACCGTCCGCCCCTTGCATCCAACTGTCTCCTGCAGTCCGGCACCGTGCACATCGCCTTCCTGTCTACTACGACCGTCTACCAGCATAACGCGCGACGGTCGTCGGGTGTTGGGAGAAAAGGACGCTTTTTTCGAGCTCATTCGGGCAACGCCGGCGCGGACATAGGCCGGGTGCGGTCAGGAAGACATGCCTACGCCAGCGTGAGCATAGCATCCTGCTTTGCTACGGGCAGTTGCGCGCGGCTTCAGCGGTCGAAGCAGCCGGTGGCGTTGGTCAGGATCGCGCCTTCGGGGCGCTCGCACAGCGTGGCGGTGCCGACGGTTAGAAAACCCTTTTGCTTGGCCTCATCGGTGATGCGGACGATCTCGCGGGGACGGTTGTTGCCCATCTGTTCGAGCCGGCCACCTTCGTTGAGGATGGCGATTTCTTTGAGTTCCAGGTCGATGCGGTCGGAGTAGACAGTGGCGACGAGGTAGTTCACCGTGGCGAGGCCATCTTGGCCTTGCGTCTCGCCGGCATCTTGCCGGCGCTGATTGCCGGAGGAAGCAAGGGCGGGACGCCCTCGCCACAGGCCGCCGTGGGCGATCTGCAGTACGCCGTCGGCTTGCGTGCAGGTGACCGCGTGGACCTCGCCGCACAGGTACAGATCGGCCCCATATTTCTTGAGCGTCTGCCAGAGCGGGGACTCCCGGCCACCCTCCAGCATCAGGGGCACCCCAAACGCGATGGATTGCGTTTGGGGACCCGCGCCGCTGGAACTTTCCCTGGCGACCGGGCCGAGGATCGGCGTGTGGCCCATTACGACGATGTGCTCGACGCCCGGATTATCGGTGAGGGTTTGTTCGAGCCATTGCAACTGCTCACCCGTGACCTGGGGGACGATGCCGCCCTGCGGGCCGCTGCCTTTCTCGAATACGTCCACCGAGACGAACAGCGTGTTCTCATGGATGAACCAGTAGGCCGTGCCTTTCATCCGCAGCGGTCCGTTCAGGGGCATGCCGAGGTGCTTCTGGAACTGCTTCTTGAAGGTGTAGACCAGTTTGGTCTTCTCGGCGGGCCAGGGGTTGTCGCCGATCTCATGGTCGCCGACGGCGGCGTAGAACTTCAGCCCATGGTCCGCCATCCGCTGCATCCAGGCGGGATAGTAAAGGGCCGCCATTTTTTCGATGGACTCCTTGTCCGGCCAGCGCCCCATGACCAGGTCACCCGCCACCAGCACGAACTCCGGATCCTCGGCCTTGATCGCCTTGAGGACGTAATCCAGCGTCTCCTCCCAACCGGGCTGCGGATACGTCAGGTCTACGTTGACGAAATCGGGGATGCTGACGAATCGCCAGGGCTGCATGGAGGCGACGCCGTCCTCGGGGACCTCGGCCCCGGCGATCCAGAGGATGCCGTTCAGGACCATCTTGCGGAACGGCTCCATGTGCCAGTTCTTGTCGAAATGCCCGCCGGTGAAGCCGAAGCCCCGGCCCCCGTCGGGACGGGTGTAGGCCCAGGCCAGGACCTTGTCCTGCGGCGCGCGCGGGGGCAGCTTGCCCGTCAGGAGCGGCACCACGTTCGCGTCGTTCGGGCGAAGCCCGATGTCGAAATACCACTCATCCTCCGCGACGTAGCCGCCGCAGCCTCGGGTGATCGGATGGCCGTTGTTCACGGGCGTCACCTTCACCACATTGATGGGGTTCTGCGACCGGCCCACCTCGTAGGCGCCGCCCATCCAATCGAGAAAGTCTTTGAATCCTCCTTCGGGCGGATCGATGGAATAATGCAGGAATGCGATTCCCTTGCCCCGTTTAGCCAGTTCCCGAATCTTCTCCATTCGGCCGGGCACCGCCAGCGGATGGTGCTCGCGCCCGTCGGCGAAGAACACGACGGCATCGACCTTGTCCAGGGCGGCGGCATCCTGGGGCCAGCCGTCGAGGTGAATATCGATCTGCGGCGGCTCGATGTTCGTCGCGTTTTGCAGGCATGATTTGACGAATTCGGCCGTTTTGTCCCATCCGTGGCAGTCCTCGCCGTGGCTCGGCGTGCCGGCAATGAAGGCAATAGTGGCATGGGCGTCCCGCCCATGAGTATCAGGGGCATGGGTTCCCAAACGCGATATATCGCGTTTGGGGTCCCCATCTTGCCCCTGCATTGCCACGGGCAAGATGCCCGTGGTACTCACGGCCGAGACGGCCGTGCTACGGGTGGGCAGACCGGCCGTCCAGGCACAGCCGCGACGGAACAACTCCCCGACACCGGGAGCGGCAAAAGCCTGAACATCATGGCCGAGGACGCTGTGAAACACCCGGCCTTTGCCGTATTGCAGGACAAAGGCCATCGGGTAGTTCTTGCCATCGACCTTGGATTTCGCTTCCGCCAGAACTTCGATGGGGGTAGTGCCGGCCAGGCACGTATAGAGCTCATCGACGGTCTCGAACGGCGCGAGCCCGCGCGTGATGGGATGCTCCACGGCGGTCATTGTGACCTCGAAGGCGCCGTGCGGGTCGTGCCCGCGGAGCTTCGGGTCCCATACCCGCCCGATGAGCTTCTCGAACTCGGGCCAGCCCTGGAACGCCCCGCAGGCGAAGTGAACGGCCACCAGACCGCCGCCCTCATTCGTGAATTTCATCAGGTTTTGTCTCGCCTGCGCGCCGGGATCGGGCGTTTCCCAGTTCATGAAGTGCAGCACCGCCGCGTCGTAGTCGCCGAGTTTTTCGGAGGCGAGGAACGCCGGCGTCGCGACGATATCGACCCTCAGCCGCGGGTCCTTACGCAGCAACCCGGCCAATACCGGCGCCGTCTCCTTCCATTTGTGCCCCGGGTAGTCGATCCCCGTGACAATCACCACGCGGCGCGTCTCGGCCTCCACAGCCGAGAAGCACGTGCGGGCGGCCGCCAGGACTCCGCAGACGGCCAGACACAACCTCAGAAGACGTGCACATCGCTGCCTCATACTCACCCCTGCGAAAACGTCGCATTTGTGTAGGGTGGGTTCTAAACCCACGCGTCATGGTGCGTTCGAATCGGGCGAACGCGTGGGTTAAGAACCCACCCTACGAATTCCGACCTGCGGTTTAACGCCATCATGCCGTACATTACCAGAGGCATCGTCGAAATACAAACGCTTCCTTTAGCGTTCGAAGACGAGGCGGCCATCGACGTAGGTGCGCAGGACCTGGGCCGCGCGGATAGCGTCCACCGGGCACGCGAGCAAGTCCGTGTCCAGGATGATGAAGTCAGCGCGCTTGCCTTTTTCCAGGGAACCGACGTCTTTGTCCAGGAACAGGGCCCGGGCGCAGTTGATCGTGTAGAATCGGATCGCCTGCTCGCGGGTGAGGGCCTCTTCGGGGTGCAGTTGTTCATCGTACCATCTGGCCCGGCGGGTGAGGGTCGTCCACATGGCCAGGAACGGGTCGTAGGGATTGTTCGAGCGCAAGGGACCGATCTTTTGCATATGGTCCGAGCCGCCGGCGGGGAGGCCGCCCGCCTCGAAGAGACTCCGCAGCGGCTGAAACCAGCGCAGTCGCTCGTAGCCGAAATGGTGGGCCAGCGTTCGCGTATCCAGGTAGAGCCACGCGGGCTGCACCAGCGGTATGACGCCGAGAGCGGTGGCCTTCTTCACCGTCGCCGGACTCATGAAATTGGAATGTGTGATACAATGCCGCATCGCGCGGATCGGCATCGTCTTACCGAGTTCGTCGTAGACCTCGACCAGGGTCTCAACCGCCCCGTCGCCCACCGTGTGGGCCGTGAATTGCAGGCCGGATTCGGTGGCCGTGCGCACCATCGGCAGGAGGCGGTCTTTCGGGATGAACAGGACGCCGCGATAGTTCGGATCGTCGATGGCGTAGATCTTGCTGACGCCCCACGGCCGGCTCATGTAGGCGCTGCCCGTCAACATGCCACCGTCCAGATAGACTTTGACTCCGATGACGCGCAGCATTGGGTCGCCCCCTCGCAGCGGATGCTGCGCTACTTCGCGGATGTCCCTCTCGATCTCTTCAATCGGACCGATCGTATCGACGTGATACTGCGCCGCGATGCGGACGGGCAGCTCGTCTTTCTCCAGCATCCGGCCATAGAGGTCGAGGTTTCCCTGACTCGCGTCGCCGTCGCAGATACCCGTAATGCCCACGGAGCTGTAGTCCTTGAACAAAGCGAGCAGTCTCTCATAGCGGTCGCGTTCCGTGGTTTTTCGGCCTGTCGGTCGGCTCTTGATATAGCGGTTGCAGCCGCGCAGGATTCCGGTCGGTTCGCCTGTCTGCGGGTCTTTCTCGGCGTATCCGGGCCCGCCGTCGGTGACGCGGAAATCCTTGTCGATGCCGCTGAGCTTCAGGGCCAGCGTATTGAGGGAGGCATCGGGGCCGGTGCGAAAGACGACGGGATTGTTCGGGGCCGTGGCGTCGAGCTCGGCCCGCGTGGGATACCGCTGCTCGCGCAGGCGCGTGATGAACACCTGCTGCAACACGATCCATTCGCCGTCCTCGAGCACCTCGGCACGACTCTTGAAATAGTCGAGCACGTCCTGCACCGACTCCATCTCAGGGATCGGATGATCGAACTCCGTCATGGCCGCCCCGGCCGGGTGGACGTGTGAATCGATCAGACCCGGCAGGACCATTTTGCCGTCGAGATCGAGCAACTCCGTCCCCTCCGTCTTCAGTCGCAGGATCTCCTCGTCGCGGCCGACCGCGACGATGCGATTGCCCTCCACCGCCATGGCCTGATGGATCGAGAAGCCGGAATCCACGGTGACCACCTTCCCGTTGAGCACGACGAGATCGGCCCCGGCGGCAAATAACACTCCCGGCATGGCCGGCAACAGACTCGTCACGACCCCCAGGACAACAACCTGCACCTGTCTCATAATCACGCTCCACAAATTGTAGTAGCACGGGCATCTTGCCCGTGAGTAGCATGGGCGTCTCGCCCATGACTATCGGGAACATCCACGGGCAAGATGCCCGTGCTA